>NZ_JBBCZC010000009.1:0-92674 GCF_037144575.1 Sporosarcina sp. USHLN248 | reverse complement strand
GCCATCCCCTCGAGGTCGCTTCAATTTTGAATTGGAAGACAAAAAACGTCTTCCAGTTCAAAATCTCCAGCGCTTGTCGGGGATTAGCAGGCTGCCTGCGCTTTTGTTTCATCCAGACTCCGGCAGCCATCCCCTCGAGGTCGCTTCAATTTTGAATTGGAAGACAAAAAACGTCTTCCAGTTCAAAATCTCCAGCGCTTGTCGGGGATTAGCAGGCTGCCTGCGCTTTTGTTTCAACTCATTACTTCTGCGGGCATTTCGGATAGTTTGACGGATATAAGCTTTGATACACCTGATTCCTGCATTGTTATGCCGTAGAGGACGTCTGCTCCTTCCATCGTGCCTTTTCGATGCGTTATGACAATGAATTGCGTCCTCTCAGAGAACTTTTTCAAATATCTACTATAGCGGATGACATTTGCCTCATCGAGTGCAGCTTCTACTTCATCCAATATGCAAAACGGAACAGGTCTAACTTCAATAATGGAAAACAGTAAAGTGATTGCTGTTAATGCACGTTCTCCACCAGATAATAGACTTAGGTTTTGCAGTTTCTTCCCAGGTGGCCTTGCGACAATTTCAACACCTGTTTCAAGTAGATTATCAGGCTGTGTTAGGATCAAATCTGCATCCCCGCCACCAAACATTTCTTTGAAAACGAGGTGGAATCTATTTTTAACAGCATTGAATGTCGTACTGAACCGCATTTCCATCTCGCGATCCATTTCATCCATCGCTTCATTAAGTGTATTTTTCGCATCGATCAAATCATTCCGCTGTTCAGTTAGAAAAGCATGACGCTCTGATACATCTTTATATTCTTGAATCGAGCCCGGATTGACTGGTCCAATTTGTTCCAACTCCGCCTTTAGTGAATCCACCTTAACTCGGGCCGCTTCCACGTCAAATTGTTCAACCGAATCAAAATCAGGATACAATCCATATTCATCCAATAAACGGTTTGTGATTGATTCATACTTCACTTCCAGTCGAGAAAAAGCAACACGCAGCTCGTTTAAAGAACCGACTGCCTTGGAAGATTCAGCACGCAAATCCGATAATGTTTTTTCGGATTGATCCAAGGATGCTGATAGTTCTCCCCTTTTACCTTTTTGTTCGTTTAAGGAAATTTCCATATCCTTCTTTCTTTTCGAAGCTTCTTCAATGCGTGCATTTATTTCTTCTGGAGATAAATCAATACCCATCTCATCTTCCGAATAAAGTGCTTGCTCATCTAACAAAGAGCTTATTTTTTGTTCTGTCAATGTTAGAGACTGCTTCAACTCATGGATGGTAGATAGCTGATGTCCATTCTGTTCCCTTAATACCGCAGTTTTCTCTCGCAGTTCTGACTGCTTATTTTGCAGCGCAGCCTCTTCATTCCGACGATCCGCCGCTAACCGTTCAAGCGTATCTACTTCAGCTTGGATGGATACAAGGGATTTTTTAACTTCCCCATGTCTACGAAGCAGTTTTTCTTTTCTGTCGTTCAACTCTGTACCAACATGCAGCGCACCAGCTCGCCCGTTTTCCGCTACAGAAATTTCGGATTCAACAGTTCTAATTTCTACATTTAACTCACGAATTCGCACATCGATCGTGGACATTTCTACTTGTAAGCTTTCCAAGGTGATTCGATACGTATCTTTCTCGTGCATATGTTTTGCGACAGCCATTTTAGAGTCGCTAATTTTTCGATGCCCAATTTCTATCGAGGAAGCCATGCGTTCCACTTGGCTCGTTAATGTCTCCAACTCAGCTTTTCTTGAAAAGACGGATGATTGACCTTTAGCCCCTCCTCCTGTCAATGAACCTCCCGCATTGACGACGTCGCCATCAAGCGTAACGACACGGTAGCGATAACCGATCGATTTGGCAATTGCTGAAGCACCTGCAAGCGTTTTAGCAACAATTGAATTTCCTAATAGATTTTCCGCTATAATTCTAAATTCGGAATCGGTTTGCACAAGTCGATCTGCTGTACCGACAAATTCTGGATGACTTTCGGCAATTTGGATCGTTGCATACGGAATTGTTCTCGATTTCATAACATCACGGGGCAAAAAAGTAGCCCTGCCCGCATTCCGCTGTTTTAAATAGGCAATTGCATTTCTCGCCTCTTTTTCCGTTTGCGTAATAATATGCTGCATTGCGCCGCCTAAAGCAGTCTCAACCGCTTTCATATATTGGTCATCAACATGGATCAATTCAGCTACAGCTCCATCGATGCCTGCTAATCTTCCTTCTTTTTTAGCTACTAATATCGCTTTGACACCTGAATAGAATCCAGAAAAATCCGCTTCCATGCTTTGTAATGCACGCAATCTTCCTTGCATTTCCGACTGCTTATTCAATGCTTGATGCATCATTTGCTGCTGTCCTGACAATTCTTTCTCTGATTCATTATACAGGCGATCCGCTTCTCGATAGGATAGCTCTACCTCTTCCTTCCGCTTTTTCAATCCGGATAAGACAGATAACTGTTCTTCACGTTCTGCGTTCAGCTCCAACAATTTCTTTTGAAGGACAGCGGTTTGTTCAGTAATACGATCAGAAGACGTTTTTTCGCCTTCAAGCCGCTCCTCTACATGCCTTAACTCACTGCGTAATGTCGCTTCTTCATTGAGCTGTTCAATATAATTAGACTTCAATTCTTCAATTTCCACTTCGGTCTCTTTTACCGAGCGCTTTAAAATTTGTGAAATCTCGTTCATTTCTGTTTGTAGCTTTTCTAATTCTGAAGTTGTAGTCGCTACGATTGCTTCTGCGCTTTCTAATTTTAAGGATAATGCTTCTTTCTCTTTTTTCGCTGCCGATAGCTCATTTTCAATTCGGTTTATTTGCTGCTCGCTATTTTTCCGTTTTTCTAATGAAAGCAAGCGCCGCCCTTCCCATTTTTCAGTTTCAGCGCTCATTTCGATAAGCTGTTTCTGATAATGGTTTATTTGTTCATCAATCTTGTTCAATTCCGTTTTCGTAGCATTTACTTGTTGCTCCGTTAACAAAATTTTCTTTTCCATTTGTTCTTGTTCAGATTGACGCAATTCAATTTGCTCTGCTTTTAAAAGCATTTCTTCTCTTAATTTCGAACCATCGAAATTCAATAATTGGACATCCACATCCCGAATTTCCCTTGAAAGATATTGATGCCTTTCAGCCGCTTCAGCATTTTGCCGGAGAGGTTCAATACGGTTATCAAGCTCTTTTAAAATGTCCAAAACACGGTCTAGGTTATCTTGCGTCTCAAATAGCTTATGTTCGGCTTTCCGCTTTCTCGTTTTGTACTTCAAAACGCCTGCTGCTTCGTCAAAAATACTTCTTCGATCTTCCGGACGGCTATTCAAAATCTCATCGACCCGTCCTTGGGAAATGATTGAAAAAGCTTCTTTCCCAACACCTGAATCCATAAATACATCGTTAATGTCTTTTAGGCGACACTGCTGTCCATTCAGTAAATAGACACTTTCACCAGAACGGAATACTCGTCGGCTGACACTGATCTCAGTATAGTCTAGAGGGAACAAGCCATTTGTATTGTCAAGAATAAGCGACACTTCTGCAAAGTTTAACGGTTTACGTGAATCGCTTCCTGCAAAGATGACATCTTCCATCTTCGCTCCACGCAAAGACTTGGCGGATTGCTCGCCTAACACCCACCGGATTGCATCTGTAATATTGCTTTTGCCGCTCCCATTAGGACCGACGATTGCTGTGACCCCCGGTACAAAATCGATGCCAATCCGTTCTGCAAATGATTTGAACCCCACAATCTCGACTCTTTTTAGAAACACAATCAGTTCTCCCCTTCGGCCCGATCATCCGCTATTAACTGGATTGCCTGACGAGCCGCTTCCTGTTCTGCTTCTTTTTTCGATCTTCCAATTCCCATTCCAAGCTCCCTATTATCCAACCGGACGACGGTGACAAACTTTTTCGCATGCGCAGGACCTTTCTCTTCGACAATCTCATAGCTAAGATGGCCTTCATTCGCCTGCTGGACGATTTCTTGCAAGCGGCTTTTATAATCCATCACATGCGAAAAAGTACCGGCCCCGATTTTCGGGAAAACAACTTTTTCAAGGAACTTTGTAACTGGTTCCATCCCTTGATCTAAAAACAACGCTCCGATGAATGCTTCAAACACGTCTGCCAAGAGCGCTGGACGCATTCTTCCACCTGTTTGTTCTTCTCCTTTGCCAAGTAAAATATATTCTCCGAACTTGAGCTCATTTGAAAACTTGACTAATGAAGGCTCACATACGATCGCAGCGCGTAGTTTTGTCAACTCACCTTCGCTCATATTCGGCTCAGCTGCATAAAGATAACGGGATACACCTAACTCCAAAACGGCATCCCCTAAAAATTCAAGCCGTTCATTGTCAGTAAAATTTTTTCTGCGATGTTCATTGACAAAAGACGAATGGGTAAATGCATTGTACAAAAGGGAGCTGTTTTCAAAGCGAATGTCCAAATCTGCTTGCAGCTGTTCAAATTTATTGCGAATATCTACGGGTAATGTTGGTGTGAAATTTCTATTTTTATAATGCCATTTATTTTTCATAGCCGACTCTGCCTTTCAATCCATAGTTCTTCTCATTTTACATCGTTCATGCGATACTTGCAAAACCGAAAAGAGATACTTTCAAACCTGATCAATGAATGGACAGGTTGAAAGCATCTCAACGGGAATTTCATAAGAATTTCATTAGTTCGTTTTTTCTTCGATATATTTCACTGCATCGCCAACAGTGCCGATTTTCTCAGCATCGTCATCGGAAATTTCCATATCGAACTCATCTTCCAATTCCATAACAAGCTCAACAACATCCAAAGAGTCTGCGCCAAGATCATCGCGGAAAGAAGCTTCAGGTTTCACTTCGCTTTCATCGACACCAAGACGGTCGACAACAACTTTCGTTACACGTTCAAGTACTGACAACATAGTCACCTCCTCTCAATGAAATGTGGAGGGTGGCGGTAAGCCTCGACAGGTGCTGGAGAGCTTGAACATAAGGCGCTTTTCGCCTTATGCTTCAAGACCGAAGCAACCCGAGAGGCTGCCACCCGAAACTGGACGCGTAGGCGGCCCGCTTAGGTGCGACAGGCGTAAGACAGAACGGCGGAAGCGGCGTTTTTTGCCGCATAGCTGTGCTGGCTTATGACCCAAGCACCTGGCCGCCGAAACTGGACAATAGAAATGCGTAGGCGGCCGGCTTAGGTGCGACAGGCGTAAGACAGAACGGCGAAGCGGCGTTTTTTGCCGCATAGCTGTGCTGGCTTATGACCCAAGCACCTGGCCGCCGAAGCTGGACAATAGAAATGCGGAAAAATTACATCACCATGCCACCATCTACATGAATCGTTTGACCGGTTATATAATTCGCATCATCTGACAAGAGGAAAGCTACTGCTCCAGCGACATCTTCGGCTGATCCTAATTTGCCTAATGGAATGGAACCTAACATTTGCTCTTTTATATCTTCAGGAAGAGCATCGGTCATATCAGTTGTAATGAAACCTGGAGCTACCGCATTTACGGTAATATTTCTCGTCGCAAGCTCTTTTGCGGTCGTCTTCGTCAAACCGATTACACCAGCTTTTGCAGCGACATAATTCGCCTGTCCCGGATTGCCGGTGACGCCAACAATAGAAGCAAGGTTGACAATCTTCCCAGCGCGTTGTTTCATCATTTGGCGCGTTACAGCTTTTGTACAAAGGAATACGCCTTTTAAATTGATGTTCATGACATCGTCCCATTCGTCTTCCTTCATGCGCATCAACAAATTATCACGTGTAATTCCCGCATTATTTACGAGCATATCAATTGAACCAAATGATTTCAATGTCTCATCGATCATTTGTTTCACTTGTTCCGCATCGGAAACATTCGCTTGAATTGCAAAAGCTTCCCCACCGGATTGTTTGATCAATTCAACGACTTCTTCTGCCTTTTCTTTGCTTCCGCTGTAATTAACAGCAACTTTCGCCCCTTCTTTTCCTAACAAAATAGCAATCTCACGACCGATGCCTCGGGATGCACCCGTTACAATCGCCGATTTACCTTCAAATCTACCCATTATTACCACCCTTTCGAGGCTTCAATGACCGCTGCCAATGTGTTCTCGTCATAGACAGGGAAAATCGTTGCACTTCTGTCAATTTTCTTCACAAGTCCCGATAACACTTTACCTGGACCGCACTCAATGAAATGTGTCACACCTAAATCCAATAACTTTCTAACTGAGTCCTCCCACAAAACTGGTGAATACAATTGTTCAACTAACAATTCCTTGATCTTCTCTGGATTTACTACAGCTTCAGCGTTGACGTTCGCAATTACAGGAACAGCCGCTTCTTTCATATCGATTTCATCTAAAGCAGCAGATAATTTTTCCGCAGCAGGCTTCATGAGAGAAGAGTGGAATGGCCCACTGACATCTAAAGGTATTGCTCGTTTGGCACCCGCCTCTTTCAATTGAACACAAGCTTTTTCAACGCCATCTTTCGTGCCCGAAATAACGATTTGCCCAGGACAGTTTAAATTGGCCGGCTGGACGACAGCTCCAGACTCTGAAATCGCATCGGTTACTGCTTTTAGCTGATCGCCATCCATGCCTAAGATTGCTGCCATTGCACCTTCTCCTGCAGGCACAGCATCATTCATATACAGGCCACGCTTATGAACAACAGAGACACCATCTTTAAATGACAGTACGCCTGCAGCAACAAGTGCTGTGTATTCGCCTAAGCTATGACCTGCAGTATAATTAGGCTGAATACCTTCAGCTTTTAGTCTATCCGCAATCATAGCACCTACTGTTAAGAGTGCGGGTTGGGCATTGTAAGTCAATGTTAATTTTTCTTGCGGCCCATTTTCCATCAAGTCGCTCAATTGAAAGGATAGCGCTTCATCTGCCTCCTTGAAAAATGCACTGCTTTCTTCATTTTTTGATAGTTCTACTCCCATTCCAACCGTTTGTGATCCTTGTCCAGGAAATAAAAAAGCAATTTTTGTCATTCTCCATCCCCCACAGTCTCTCGAATTGTTCCGCATACGTCATACTCAACCATCGTCCGCGCCTGCCTAATGGCATTCAAAATTGCATTGGCATTTGAAGATCCATGCGCCTTAATGACTGGAGAATTGAGGCCGAAAAGACCTGCGCCTCCATATTCCGTATAGTCCATCTTGCGTTTCAATCCACGCAAACCATCTTTAACCAAAGCAGCGGATAGTTTATTTTTAAATGAAGCCCCATAAACTTCCTTCAACATTGAGAAGAATCCGGATGCCGTTCCTTCAATTGTTTTCAACACCATATTTCCGGTGAAACCATCTGTAACGATAACATCTGCCACACCATTTAAAAGCTCTCTCGATTCAACATTACCTATGAAATTGATCGGTGCTGTTGAAAGCAGTTCATACGCTGACTTAGTCAGTTCATTCCCTTTGCCTTCTTCGGTTCCGATATTCAATAATCCTACCCGCGGCTTTTCAATGCCCCGTACTTTCTCAGCGTAAATACTTCCCATAATGGCATATTGCTGCAAATGAGCCGGTTTAGCATCCGCATTCGCTCCGACGTCTAAAAATACGAAGCCTTGTCCTCCTATTGTAGGTAACGTCGGCGACAAAGCCGGCCTGTCGATTCCTTTAATGCGTCCAACGACAAAGAGCCCAGCTGCCATAAGAGCCCCTGTGTTGCCAGCAGAGACACAAGCATCTGCATCACCGTCTTTAACAGCTTGCGCCATGCGTACCATCGAAGCATCTTTCTTTTTGCGGATTGCCCGTACAGGCTCATCATCCGGTTCAATTTTTTCTGTGCAATGAACGACAGTAAGCCTTTCATGTCTTGTAAGATAAGGCTTCATAATTTCTTCATTTCCATAAATATGTATATGTAAATCATTAAATTCCGATAGACTCTCTATCGCACCTTCGATGATCTCTCTCGGTGCATGATCTCCGCCCATACCATCCAATGCGATTATCATTTTCTACTCCTCCTGCCTTGTCCTTCTGTATTCCGGTACATCTGGAAATCTCCCGAGAATACTTTTTCATTTTCTACAGTTGAAATGACTTCAACATAAGTCCTTTTATCTGTAGAGCGATCTTTGTTCACAGTTGCACGGGCAATTACCCGATCGCCGGCCCTTACAGGCTTCACAAAATGGAGTGTGGATGTAACAGTCAATGCCAAATCATCATCTAACACTGCTACGGCTAAAGAATTCGCTTGTGCGAATAAATGATGTCCTCGAGCAATCCCATTCCGTTGAAATACATGATCTTCCGTCACATCGAAAATAGATATGGCGCGTTCATCAAGCTCAATATCAACAATCTCTCCAATCACTTCATCGGACTGAAGCGATTTCACCTCTGCTTCGATCGTTTTCGAAGCAACCGATTTCAAGCGCTCCCGCAACTCAGGGATCCCGCATTCCAATCGATCCAGTCTAATCGTCTGAACACTGACATTAAAGTGCTTAGCCAATTCTTCATCTGTTAGAAAAGGATTTTCTTCAAGCAACTGGCCAAGCTGCTGTTGCCGATCCTTTTTTGGAATTCTCAATTGTTTCACCCTTCCGGATTAGCACTTGGTACTAATACCAGTATATTATCATAATTCATTTCGAATTTCTACCAGCAATATTAAGAAAGGGAATCATTATTAATAATATAAAAAGCATCAACTCCTCGATTCTACGAGGTTTTGATGCTTTTAATCTATACGATCCTGGCTAAGTGCACCTGATTGTTCAAGAATCTTCACTAAGTAATGATATTCTGGGTCTGTCCAGAATTGATCCGATTCCAACAATCGTTCGGCATCTTTTCTTGCTGTATCAAGAGCCTTGTAATCATGGACTAAATCAGCCATTTGAAACTCTGGAAGACCGCTTTGCTTCTTGCCAAAAAAGTCTCCTGATCCTCTCAATTCAAGATCCTTTTCCGCCAAGACGAAGCCATCGTTCGTTTCGGTCATTGACTGCATCCGTTCCTTGCCTTCCTCGTTTTTCGGGTCAGCCAATAAAATACAGTACGATTGATCCGCTCCCCTTCCGACGCGCCCCCTTAGCTGATGTAGCTGCGCTAAACCGAAACGCGTTGCATCATAGATAAGCATGAACGTTGCATTTGGTACGTTCACCCCTACTTCAACTACTGTTGTGGAAACGAGACAATCGATTTTGCCATCGCTGAAATCTCGCATAATTCGATCTTTTTCATCAGAGTGCAATCGACCATGCATTAAACCGACAGAATAGCGTCCATTAAAATGAGATGTTAGCTGTGCGTGGACGTCTACAGCATTTTGAACATCCAATTTATCTGATTCCTCGATGAGCGGGCAAATGACATACGCTTGACGCCCAGCCGCCAATTCTTTTTCCATCCTTTTCAAAACTGGCAACAAAGAGTCTTCCTTCAGCCAATAGGTTTCAACTTTTTTTCGTCCAGCAGGCATTTCATCCAATATAGAAATATCCATCTCACCGAATGCTGTTATCGCCAATGTCCGGGGAATTGGCGTAGCCGTCATGAATAGCACATCGGGATTCATGCCTTTTTCCCTTAAAATACGACGCTGCTCAACTCCAAATCGATGCTGCTCATCTGTAATGACGAGGCCAAGATTTTGAAAGCTGACGTCAGGCTGAATTAAAGCATGCGTACCGATTAGCAAATCAATTTCCCCTAAACGAAGTTGCTCTAAAAGAATTTTTCTCGCTTTCCCTTTCGTCGATCCAGATAAAAAGGCGACGCTTACACCAAAGGGAGTGAGCCACTCGGATATTGCATTAGCATGCTGCTCCGCCAATATTTCGGTAGGTGCCATAAGCGCCCCTTGAAAACCGCCTGTAATGGCAGCATATAAAGCAGTGGCAGCGACGACTGTTTTCCCAGAGCCAACATCCCCTTGCAAGAGCCGATTCATCCGAACCGGGCTTTTCATTTCAGCACATAATTCATTAACTACTCTCTTTTGCGCATTTGTCAGTTCAAATGGAAGCGTAGAAATGAATGACTTTAACTTATCTAAATCATAATGAATTTCCAAGCCTTTTTCCGCTTTTTTTCTATTCTTTTTCAATGCAACCATCTTCAATTGAAAAGCCAATAATTCTTCGTAGACGAATCGTCTTCTCGCATGCTTCACATCGCTTGGAGTATTCGGAAAATGGATCATTTCCAAAGCTTCAGCAATAGCAGGCAGTTTGTATGCATCTCTTATTACGGCAGGCAACGTATCTTCAAATTGGTCGAGCCCGACATCCAAAGCCGTTCTCATATGGCGCCTAAACGTTTTTTGATGCATGACCCCTTTCAGGCTATAGATCGGTTCAAAATCTGCCTGATTGACTTTCGGCCCTTCATTGAAGCTGCTTACATTAATAACTTGCCGACCTTTGTCCCATTTTCCGGTAACTGTAATGATCATTCCAATTGACAGCCTGTCCTTCAAATAATGTTGATTAAAAAACACAGCTTTTACAAGATGGTTGCCAGCGAGAAGTCGAATTTGCAGCCTTGAACGGTTTCTCCCTAAAAAAAGGACGGAAGGCTCGCTTTCGACCCTTCCTTCAATCGTCACTCTTTCTTCATGCGGTGTTTCTGAAAGATTCTTCAACCTGAAATCCTCATGGCGATAAGGAAATGTGTAAATCAAATCTTTAATCGTTTCAATGCCTAATTTTTGAAACTGTTCGGATGCAGCTTTACCTACTCCTTTTAATGCAGTTACCGGATCATGAATTGATCGTGTCACGAACCGCCCGATCCTTTCCGAAAATCTCAGCTTCGAGCGCCTTTCCTGTCGGCGTAGCAGCCAGTCCACCCTTTGCTGTTTCTCGCAGTTCAACCGGCATCCGCTGTCCTATACGATGCATCGCTTCGATCACTTCATCTGTAGGAATTTTGCTGACTACGCCCGCAAGCGCCATATCTGCACCGACTAATGCTTTTGCCGCACCCATCGCATTCCTTTTCACACACGGCACTTCAACAAGCCCTGCAACAGGATCACAAACAAGCCCTAACATATTTTTCATAACGATCGAAAAGGCTTCGGCACTTTGCTGGGGAGTTCCTCCTGCCATTTCCACAATTGCTGCAGCCGCCATGGAAGCAGCCGAACCAGTTTCAGCTTGGCATCCGCCTGCAGCGCCGGAAATCGATGCGTTATTCGCAACGACAAAACCGAAAGCTCCTGATGTAAATAAGTAATTGACCATTTGCTCACGTGTCGGGTTTAATTTATTCTTTACTGCAAAAAGCGTACCAGGGACGATACCTGCAGCTCCTGCCGTAGGTGTCGCGCAAATCATCCCCATAGCAGCATTCACTTCATTCGTTGCAACAGCCTTGCTCACCGCATCCAAAATGAGATCCCCCGAAAGCGATTTACCGGACTCTATATATTTTTGCAAAAGAACAGCGTCTCCACCAGTAAGGCCAGACGTCGATTTAACACCTTTCAATCCTTGTTCAACTGCATTTTCCATCACTGTCAAATTGTTTTCCATTTGAGCAACAATTTCTTCTCGCGTTCTTTTTGTTATGAGCATCTCTTGCTCAATCATTATTTCTGAAATCGGTTTACTTTGAGTTTCAGCAAGCTCTACAAGCTCTTTTACAGTGCTGAATAAAACATCCATCTGTCGGATTCCTCCTTATTTTGCCAACGTAGATACTTGCGTAACATTAGGCAATGATTGCAGTTCATTAATCAATTCATCATTCAGCACTTGGTCAACCTCAATGACCATCAGCGCCATTTTTCCTTTTTCTTTCCTGCCTACTTCCATATGGGCAATATTCATCCCTTGAGCGGCTATTGCGTTGGATACGTTCGCTATGACGCCAGCCCGGTCATTATGAACGACAAGCAATGCGGGGAAATGGCCAGAAAGCCGAAGCGGAAATCCGTTCAATTCAACGACCTCCATCGTTCCTCCACCGATTGAAATGCCGACAAGCTCCATATCGCCCTCTTCATCCCCGATTAGAATGCGAGCTGTATTCGGATGGTCCATTTCCTCTTCCTCTGGTATAAATTCGAACGTCATTCCAGCGGCGGACGCATCTTCGAAAGCCGTCTTTATCCGTTCATCAAAAGTATCGTATCCTAACAGTCCGCCTATGATCGCAACGTCTGTCCCGTGTCCTTTATAAGTTTCCGCAAAGGATCCATAAAGGTGGATTTTCGCCCATTTAGGCTGCCTGCCGAACAAGTCTCTTGCAACAAGTCCAATCCTTGCTGCGCCAGCAGTATGAGATGAAGATGGACCGATCATAACAGGACCGATAATTTCAAAAACCGATCTGAATTTCAAAGCCATTGCCCCCTTTTCCCTATCTATTTCAACAATAAAATACAAATTCATATCTTAGTCTATTTTACAATACATCCCTATGAAAAACAAAAAACAAACATTTGTTCATAGGCTATTAACTCTATTAGGATTCGATAAGCTATTCTTTTAGTATGCATTCTTTCCGAAGCAAGACTCGAGCTCTGTCCATATAGAAATATAAAAAAACACGTCTCAAAGGACGTGTCAGCTTGTTGGCAAACGTTCGCATACTGCGAATCGAACAGCGGAGGGTTCGATTTGCCTTAATTTCTGCGTTCTTTGCAGAAATTAAGGCACCTTTACGATTACGTATAATTAGGTTGCCTGTTCTTCGCTCGTCCCCTCATGAACCTAAGTTCTATTCGGGTCTTCGCTTCGCGCGGGCTCACATGAAGCGAGTCATGCAACCGTCGCAAATCGAACGGCGAAGGGTTCGATTTGCCGTATTTCTGCACTCTTAGCAGAAATTAAGGCACCTCTAGGACATGGCGTTCTGAGGTTGCCTTCCTCGACAAGCGTTTTCAAGCCAAGATAGGCAAACACCTATCTCATGACTCAAACCTTAAAAGGACTGTAGACAAAGTAAAAAGATACTTTGTCTACAGTCTGACACGTCTCAAAGGACGTGTTTTTTATTCAACCGATAGGATGAAAGGATATAGTGGTTGTTTGCCGTTGTATAGCTCAACTTCCATATGATCATGCTGTTGTTCAATGTAATTTGCCATTGCTTCAGCTTGTTCTTCACTTACATCTTCTCCATAAATGATTGTAATTATTTCATCATCTTCATCTATTAGCGAATCGATCAACGTTTTCATGACGTCGTCGAGCGAAGGGTTGGATACGATAATTTTGCTGCCCGAAAGCCCCATAAAGTCGCCCTTCTGAATATCGATTCCATCGATAGATGTATCTCTAATTGAATAAGTGATTTGACCTGTCTTCACTTGAGATGAAGCTTCAGACATAACACGGCTGTTTTCTTCTACAGTCGCTTCCGGATTGAAAGCTAATATTGCTGCCAAACCTTCTGGTATCGATTTTGTAGGAACGACTGCCGCATCGATATCCAAAACTTCAGCCGCTTGGTTTGCAGCCATTACAATATTTTTATTATTTGGAAGGATAATGACTTTTTCAGCTTCTACATCCTGAATCGCCTTTACAATATCTTCTGTTGATGGGTTCATCGTCTGTCCGCCTTCAATAACGACAGATGCTCCTATACTCCTTAGCAGATCTGCCACTCCGGGCCCCATTGCTACTGTGACGACTGCATATGGATGCTTGTCCTTTTTATCAACTGAAGGTTTAGTATGATGATTTTTACCGACGATTGCAATATGCTGTTCACGCATATTTTCAATTTTCATATTTATGAGCGAGCCGAATTTCTGCCCATAATTCAATGCTTCTCCAGGCTGTTCGGTATGAATATGTACTTTAGCTATTTCATCATCCGAAATGACTAGCAACGAATCTCCTAATTTGCTTAAGTCCTCGCGGAAAGCACTTTCATCAAACGGGTGCTTTTTCACTTTTTCGTCTTCAAACTTCACCATGAACTCTGTGCAGTAGCCGAATACGATATCTTCCGTATTCATAAATCCTTGAACACCGCGGTGATGCTCAGCGTTTACGAGTTCATCCATCGACTCTACAGATGAACGTTCAGGAAGCGCTTCCCCTTTTAAACATGCTAAAAAGCCTTCATATACATAAACGAGGCCTTGACCACCGCTATCGACGACACCTACTTCTTTCAATACCGGCAATAAATCCGGTGTTCTTTTTAAAGAAGCGATCGATTCTTTCACAACAGCTTCCATCACTGCAATGACATCATCAGTTTGTCCCGCTTTTTCTACACCTGCTTTAGAAGCGTCTTTGGCAACTGTTAAAATCGTTCCTTCAACAGGTTTCATAACAGCCTTATATGCTGTTTCAACTCCATATTGCAAAGCAGCAGCAAATTTTCTGCTGTTTAATTCGGCTTCGTTTTCGACCGCTTTTCCGAAGCCACGGAATAATTGGGATAAGATGACCCCTGAATTCCCGCGAGCTCCCATGAGCAATCCTTTTGAAAGAGCTTGCGCTGTTTTACCCAAATGCGGCTGAGCATGCGCCTCCGTCTCTTTCGCGCCAGAAGTCATGGACAGGTTCATATTTGTTCCTGTATCACCATCGGGTACTGGAAACACGTTTAATGAATCGACATAGTCTGCATTTTGGTGCAAATGATGTGCACCCATTCTCACCATGTCCGCAAATTTCAAACCATCAATAGCATTCATTGAAAAGTTTTCCTCCTTCAATCAATTCGTCACCCGAACCCCTTGAACAAATATATTCACTGAATCCACCGTTAACGATAATGTCTTTTTCAATGTGTACATCACTTTGGATTGCACTTGGTAAGCAACTTCGGATATTTTCGTACCGTAGCCGACAATCACATACATATCAATATGTGTTTCATCTCCAATATTGCGAACGATGACACCTTTGCCATAATTCTCTTTACGAAGAATTTCAGTCAGACCGTCACGAATTTGATGTCTCGATGCCATGCCTACAACACCATAGCATTCGATCGCAGCTTCTCCGACCACTTGGGCAATCACATCATTCGTAATATCTATTTTACCGTAATCGTTTTTCATTTCGATTGACATATTGCTTCCCCTCCTGCATCCTTGTTCACTCCCCTCATTGTACTATACACAATGATAATAGAAAAGCGGAAGGTGGCGCTTAGCTGCGACAGGCGCTGGAGGCCGTAAGGTAAAGGCGCTTTCTGCATTTATCCTTATGACCGAAGCGACCCGAGCAGCTGCCACCTGGAGACTGGACAATAGAAAAGCGGAAGTGACCGTTTTGCGCCGTACGAACTGGAGAAGCTGAAACGAAAGACGCTCTTTGTCTTACGTTTCAGCTTTGAAGTTCGATAGGCGCAGGGCACTGGAGACTGGAAAAGGAAAAGCGGAAGGTGGCGCTTAGCTGCGACAGGCGCTGGAGGCCGTAAGGTAAAGGCGCTTTCTGCCTTTATCCTTATGACCGAAGCGACCCGAGCAGCTGCCACCTGAAGACTGGACAATAGAAAAGCGGAAGTGCCTTAAATCGATGTTTCATTGTAAAGGAAAAATACTTGAAAGGCATTCGAAAAAGGTTGCAACACCTAAACTCGTGTGATAAAGTATTATGGTATGCGAATGATAAAGTGAATCGCTTAATCAACAATAGCGAGGAGGTCATAAAATGGCTAAACAATGTGTTATTACGGGTCGTAAAGCACGTTCCGGGAATGCCCGTTCACACGCAATGAATGCTAACAGACGTACTTGGGGTGCGAACCTCCAAAAAGTCCGTATTCTTGTTAACGGTAAACCGAAACGTGTATGGGTATCTGCAAGAGCGCTTAAATCAGGTAAAGTACAACGCGTATAACTTCCTGTTGGGCGTTCATTTAGGACGCCCGTTGCGCAAAACCACCGACCGTCCGAATGTATATGGCGTATTGAATAAACCTTGCCTGTCCAGTTTCAACCAGCGGACAGGCAAGGCTTTTATTTTTATAAAAGCAAAACGTCAGGCTGACGTTGATCAGCCTGACGTTTTATCTTTTTTTCTTTTGCGGTTCCGCTGACTGACAGCTGCTTGGCTGCTTTTAGGCTTCCCGTCCTTTTGGAAAACAACCATGCACTTGCGCACAAAACTACTGAGAAACTTCGGCATCGTAAATGTATAGACTCGCAATTCCCCGCTCCTTTCAGGAATCTGAACTCCTTACCATTAAGCATATGCCTTTGCGAAATGAGATAGTACAAACTTCTGCAATTGGTTCATTGCTTGTAAACATCGTCGCCCCGTTCTTCATCAATGCATTAACTGTCTCATATTTGAAACCCGTCAACGTTAAGTTCGTAACATCTTCTCCGAAAGGGAAAAACGAAATGTACGGAAATTGCACTTTCTTTTTTATTCTATGCACTCCTGGAAACAAAAATGAGAGCTCATTGAATCGGTTAATGATTCGAAACCGGATGCGTCCATGCATCGATTGCATTCTGTACATTAAATGGAGCGCAGACTGCATATGATCGAATCTCCCCGCAGAAACACCTGTAAGAATAATTTCATCAGGTTCATACGTTATAGCTTGTTTAATCGCAAGTTCTGTATCCGTTTCATCTTTCTCGGCCTGATAAGCACTCATCTGATTGACTGCAATATTTATAATTCGCAGTTCTTCTTCACTTACCGAATCAAAATCACCGACTGCTTCATGCGGAATGATTGATTGGTTCAATAAATGCAGCGCTCCGCGATCTGCACCGATAAAGACCGTTTCATCATTGATATACTCTATCAAATCGGGAATTTCTTCTGGCGGTCCTCCCGCACAAACTAATACAGTCTTTGCCAACATTATGCCAACACGCTTTCCCCGGATTTTTTTATATTCTGTAAAGCTTCTTTTCGATCCTTTGCATTATAAATTGCAGAGCCTGCAACGAATACGTTAGCGCCCGCTTCTACGCAAGGCTTGATCGTTTCTTCATTTACACCACCATCGATTTCAATATCAATCGACAAGCCGTTTTCTTTAAGATGTTCTGACAGTTGCTTCACTTTCGGCAATACTTGATGAATAAATTTTTGTCCGCCAAAGCCTGGATTAACTGTCATAAACAGAACTAAGTCTATGTCTTCCAACACATGATAGATCATTTCAACTGGTGTATGCGGATTTAACACAACGCCAGGCTTTACGCCATATGAACGAATCAATTGAATTGTTCTATGCAAATGCTTGCAAGCCTCAACATGTACAGTAATATAATCTGCACCCGCTTTAGCAAATTGTTCAATATAGGCATCTGGATTTTCGATCATTAAATGTACGTCCAACGGCAATTCCGTCACAGGACGTAAAGCTTCTACTACAACAGGCCCTAATGTAATATTTGGCACAAAATGGCCATCCATTACGTCAATATGAATCCAATCAGCTCCAGCTGCTTCGACTTCTTTCACTTCATCCGCCAATTTTGCAAAATCTGCAGACAGGATAGATGGTGCAATTTTAATCATTTTTCGGATACCTCGGCTTTCGGTCAATAATTTCTTTCAAAAACTGAACATAATGTTCATAGCGGTGAGGAAGAATTTCACCTGTTTCCACTTTCTCCTTCACGGCACATCCCGGTTCTTTCAAATGAAGGCATCCTCTAAACTTGCATTCATGTGCTGTTTCGGCCATTTCAATGAAAGTGTCTCGCAGCTCCTCTTTCTCTACATGATCGAAATCAAGAGAGCTAAATCCCGGCGTATCCGCGACAAGGCCGTCTCCTACTTCAATTAATTCAACATGCCTCGTCGTATGGCGTCCCCTCCCTAATGCTTCTGAAATTTCTCCAGTTTTCAAGCTTAGTTCAGGAATGAGCGTGTTTAACAAAGTTGATTTGCCAACGCCTGATTGACCAGCTAACACAGTCGTTTTACCAGCAAGAAATGGTTTCAGCTGTTCAGACAAAGATGAGTCATCTACGAACGTCTTTATAACATCATAGCCAATTTTTTGATAGTAGCTCATCATTCGATCAGATCGATGCAAATCTTCCTCTTCAGCAAGATCAATTTTCGTCAGGCAGATAATCGGACGAATACCGACCGACTCGATGACAGCAATGAATCTATCTAATAGATGTGCACTGAAATCTGGTTCCACTAAAGAGAAAACTAATAGTGCCTGATCGATATTAGCAATCGGCGGTCTAACTAATTCGTTTTTCCTGACATGTACTTCCGTAATGGTTGCATCATTATCACCATCCCTGGTATACGTTACATAATCGCCGACAAGAGGAGAGATACCGCGCTTTCTAAACACTCCTCTTCCTTTACACGGAATCCATGCCCCATCCTGTTTTACATAATAAAACCCGCTAAGCGCTTTTCTAATTTGTCCTTCCGGCATCCAATCCCTCTTTCTTAATCGCCATCTTCATAGTTGAAGGTATCTTCTTTATATACGGTTGAATCTCTCATGATTCGATAACCGCCGCGCTGGCCTTCTTCCAACTCGATCGTAATCCGTTTCACTGTATTTTCAGTAATCGTGAATTCCTCAACAGGATCCGTCATTGAATGGTTCTTATCTTGAATATAAATCCGAATGGTTTGCGGTTCATAGCTCGTCCAGCCTTCATCATCGATAACCGGTTCCGGTTCATACAAAATATCAATCGTCTTCACGACCATCTTCGTCGGCTTTTTCTCTTTGCCCTTTGAAAATACGACTTCCACTGTCGATCCTTTTTCAATTTCTGAATTTGGAGACGGGCTTTGTCGGATTACATTGCCTGCAGGCACCGAATCGTGGTATTCTTCCCCAGCACTTCTTATGTCGAATCCAGATGACTTTGCATAAGCGTCCACTTGGCTCTTCGTATAATTCGACAAATTGGCAAGTGTTTTCATTTCTTTTCCAATACTGATTGTGAACAGTAAATCCGTTTCTTCGGGTATTACTTCTGAGCCTTCCTCTGGATCTTGTTCCAAAATAGTTCCTTTCGGTTTATCCGAATACACACCTTTGGAATCAATTGACTTGAAGTATCTTGCTAAAGTAGCTGCGGTTGTATCAAAGTCACGGTCCGTATAATTATCCAATACCATTTTTTCTTTTCCTGTGCTGACATAGTAGGTGACGACCGAGCCTTTGTCCCGTTTTTTATCAGCTTCTGGACTTGTCCTAAATACTTTTCCAGCTTCGTACTCATCGGAAGGTTCTTCGACTTTCTCTACTTCAAAATCTCTTTCTTCAAGAAGATCAACTGCTTCGGCTTCATCCATGCCAATAACATCCGGTACAATCGCTTGTTTAGGGCCTAATAATGAAGGCAACAGTGCCATGAGTAGAATAGCAACTAACAGAAAGGCAAAGACGCCTACGATAATTGGCCATTTTTTTCGCTTCTTTTTTGTTTTTTTATCTTTCTTTCCTTTTTTGCTCTCTTCTTCCGGTTTCGGCAATATAGGATCCATAATCTTAGTCGTATCCGCACTTGAAGTGCTTTCAATCGGTTCTGTAATCGCAGGAATTATTCTCGTTCTATCATCATCGTACTGAATCGTAAATTTTTCTTCATGGGCTCTTTCGGGAGATAATACAGTCAATAAATCATCGTACATTTCATCCGCGGATTGATATCTGTCTGCTGCATTTTTCGCAGTCGCCTTTAAAATGACGTTTTCAACACTTTGAGGTATTTCCGGATATTTCAATCGGACGGATGGCGTTTCCTCCTGTAAATGCTTCAATGCAATGGCTACAGCAGTTTCCGCAGAAAACGGCAATTCTCCAGTTAATAGCTCATAAAAAACGATCCCCAATGAATAAATATCCGATTTTTTTGTAGCCATGCCTCCTCGTGCTTGTTCAGGAGATAAGTAATGAACCGTTCCGATTACAGAATTTGTTTTAGTATGGGCGGTAGCACTTAATGCCATTGCAATCCCAAAGTCCGTAATTTTTACGTTCCCTTCGTGATCCATCAATATATTTTGCGGTTTTACGTCTCGGTGGATAATTCCATTATGATGGGCATTTGCAATTGCTGACACCAATTGCCTCATAATTTTTGCAGCCTGGACGACAGGTATTGGACCATTCGTCTGGATGTACTTTTTCAATGTTTGTCCTTCAATATATTCCATTACTAAATAATGTAGTTCCTCGTCTTCACCAACATCAAAAATATTGACAATATGCGGATGTGTCAAGCTTGTAGCAGAAAGAGCTTCTCGCTGGAATCTGCGCTTTAAATCTTCTTCATTGGCGAAATCATAATCCAATACTTTAATCGCTACATCACGATCCAAAATGACGTCATGGGCAAGGTAAACTTTGGACATACCGCCTTCTCCGATGCCTCGAATAATCTCATAGCGGCCATCGATCCTTTTTCCGATCAAAATTCACTCACCTCCGTATCTGCAGGCCCAGCCAAGATAACGGAAATATTATCTTCTCCGCCAAGCTCATTCGCCATGTGAATCAGTTTGGCTGCCTTGCTTTTCAAACCATCTTCAGCCAAGATTACTTCCTTGATCATTTCATTATCCAATTTATTCGTTAGTCCATCTGTGCAAATTAATAAATACATGCCTTTTTTCAATTCAAACTTATGAAGATCCGGCCTAATTGTCTTTTCCGAACCTAAAGCTCGCATAATCCAATTTCTTTGAGGATGGCTTGCAGCCTCTTCTTCCGTAATTTCTCCGGAGTCTAATAGGGCGTTGACGAAGGAATGATCTTTTGTAATTTGAATGATCTGTTCTTTGTCAACCGTATAAACACGGCTGTCACCTATATGCAAAACGATCAGTTCATTTCCAAGCATTAAAGCGGCGTCTATCGTTGTGCCCATGCCTTTGAACTCTTCATCATTTTGTGCCGTCTCGAAAAGCGTCAAGTTTACATGGATAACGGACTCATACAGCCATTCTTCCCAATCTTCTTTCGTCTGGACAGTTTCCCCTTTCACGTTCGTGAATTCCTCACCAAGCATGCGTACTGCTGTCGAGCTTGCATAATCTCCTCCCCGATGGCCACCCATCCCATCGGCTATAACGGCTAAGATTGGCCCGTTCGGACGCGTATAGACCGCTGCACTGTCCTCATTGACCGTTCTCTTTCGCCCTATATCTGTCAGCACCTCAATTTGCAACGCTTGTACCCCCCTTTTCGTTTCTATCTATCATATGCCTTTCTTTTTTCGCAATGCAGCAATGAAAAACCCATCGCTTCCGAAATGATGCGGCATAATTTGCAATGGATTCGCTTTTATAGGCAATTGATCCTTCAGGTCACCTTCCTCTACTGGAAGCAACTCCATGTCCGGGTGCTTTTCAATGAACGTCTTCAATACACCTTCATTTTCTGCATATTCGATCGTACAAGTGCTGTAGACGATTATGCCGTCATTTTTAATGAGTCGATAAGCAGTATCAAGCAGTTCCAATTGAATGGATGAGAGGTTTTTCAGATCTTGCTCTGTTTTTGTATATTTGATCTCAGGCTTGCGGCGGATTACTCCCAAACCACTGCAAGGGGCGTCCAAAAGTATCCGGTCAAAGGAATTCGGAGGATATAATTCATCCAACTTACGGCTATCTCCGCTTTTCACGATGATTGATTGTAGCCCTAAACGTTCTGCATTGTCTTTGATCAAAGAAATTTTATGATCATGAAGGTCATGTGCATGGATTTCCCCTTCATCACCCATACGCTCAGCGATAAATGTCGTCTTGCCGCCTGGTGCAGCACACATATCTAAGACATTCATGCCTGGTTTGGCATTTAACGCAATGACTGGCAACATCGAGCTTTCATCTTGTATCGTTAATCGCCCTTGCCGAAACGCTTCTGAATTGACAACATTTCCAGCAGTCGATTGAATGCATTCTGGAACAACTTCGCTTTTATGAACAGTAAACCCTTCTGCCGTAAGCTCTTCGATAACGTCATCCACTGTCGCTTTTAAACGATTAACCCTAGCCGTCATTCGTGGTGGGTTATTATTTTCATGTGCCATTTGAATTGTTTCTTCCATGCCATATTGCTTAATCCACCGATCAATCAGCCATTTAGGGTGGCTCGTTTCAATGGAAATTCTTTCTGCGTCGTCTATAATTTCATTGACAGACCGTACTCCTTGGCGAAGGACTGATCTTAAAATGCCATTCACTGTCGAAGCAATTCCGGAATGCCCTCTTCTCTTTGCAATCTCGACCGCCTCATGGACAACTGCATGAGAAGGAATTTTAGATAAATAAACGATTTGATATAAGGAAAGTCTTAGTAATTCTCGCACCCATGGATCTAATTTTCCACGGACGAACGGCTCCAAATAATAATCCAATGTTAAACGATGCTGTAATGTACCGTACGTCAACTCCGTCAACAATCCGCGATCATTTGCAGGCAGTCCGTATTTTTGAATGGTACGGTTCAATAATAAGTTGCTGTACGCTTGGTTTTCATTTATCTCTAAAAGAATCGACAAAGCCGCGTCTCTTACGTTGCCATTCCAAGGTTTCTTTTTCATACGTGTCATTCGAAACGTTCTCCTTCACGCCATTTCGCCCCCACTCCATTCAAGAAAACATTTGCAGCCATTCGCTTTTTTCCAGCTGGCTGAAGTTCCGTGATGGCGATTGCAGTAGAATCGGCTGTTTTGACGATTATCTTGTCCTTTGCGAGTGAAACGATCGTTCCAGGCTCCGCATCCGTTGCATCATCGACCTTATGTGCTTGCCAAATTTTCACGTTCTCCCCTTGAAAGACAGAATATGCGCCCGGCCACGGGTACAATCCACGAATTTGGTTGAAAATCGCTTGCCCTTCTTTATTCCAATCGATTCGTTCTTGCTCACGTGTAATATTTCCAGCAAACGATACGATAGACTCATCTTGAGGAATCCTTTTATTCGTCTTTTCGAAAATGGATGGCAATGTTTCCTTTAGAAGTTCAGTGCCCGCTGCGGATAATTTTTCGAACATAGAACCCGTATGATCCTCTTCCGTAATCGGAACGACTACTTGTGAAATTATATCTCCCGCATCTAATTTTGGCACCATATACATGATTGTCACGCCGGTTTCAGCCTCTCCATCAATAATCGCTTGATGGATCGGCGCTCCGCCGCGGTATTTTGGAAGCAATGAGGCATGGACATTGATGCAACCTAATTCAGGAGCGTCCAATAATTCTTTCGGCAATATTTGTCCATAAGCAGCAGTGACGATCAAGTCTGGCTTCATCTCAATAATTTGAGCCATTTCTTCCGAGCCTTTCAATTTCTCAGGCTGTAAAACAGGTATATTTAGACGCAAAGCCTCTTCTTTGACCGGTGTCGGTGTTAATACTCGTTTTCTTCCTACCGGACGGTCAGGTTGAGTGACAACTGCAACCACGTTATACCCTTCATTATGCAGCATCGTCAAGACAGGAACTGAAAAATCAGGGGTTCCCATGAAAACAATTTGATTCATATCATTTCTCCCCCTTCCCCTTCATCCTCTGCAGGCTCCAATTCTGATGGGTCGACGATACGGCGGATTTTCGAATCAAACAGAACGCCATCTAAATGGTCAATCTCATGTAAAATCGCACGTGCCTCATAATCTTCGGCTTCTAATTCATATAAAGACCCATCGCGCTCCTGAGCTTCTACTCTTACAAAATATGGTCTTTCCACTTCCCCATACAATCCTGGAAAGCTAAGGCATCCTTCAATATCGATTTCCGATCCTCCAATCGCGGTGACAACAGGGTTGACCATTTCAATTACGTCATCACCCTCACCTAAATCTACGATAGCAACCCGAAGCAGTTCACCAACCTGCGGGGCTGCAATACCAACGCCATCTGCAGCGACCATCGTTTCATACATATCATCCAATAATTTACATAGCTTTTCATCAAAAACTTTTACTTCTTTGCATTTCTGCGTCAATAAAGGAGAAGGATTTTTTACAATTTCAAGTATAGCCAAGTCAATTCCTCTTTTCTCTGTTGCAAAATGTCTATGTTTGTCAGGCCACTAAATGCACCTAAAAAATATGGGAAGGATCTACATCAACAGTCATGAGCAGCCCTTCCTTCATCCAGCTCGTCCGGTAAATTTTAATGAGCTGTTGAAGCGTGTCAGTTAGCTTCGGCTCTTTTTTGTATTTTATCAAACATTGGTAACGATATCTATTGTTCACACGACTTATCGCAGCGGCGGCAGGGCCGATGATAAATGTCTCTTTCGAAAGATTTTCTTTCAAAAACCTTGTCCCTTTATCCGCATAGTCTGCCACCTTCAATAAGTCTTCATGGGAAAATTGAATAAGCGTTATATAATAAAAAGGCGGGTAACCATACTGTTTCCTCGCTGCCATCTCCAATTGGTAAAATGGTTCGTACTGCTGTGTCTTGGCTAAATAAATCGCATAATGTTCTGGAGTGTACGTTTGAATAAACACTTCTCCTAATAAATCGTGGCGCCCAGCGCGGCCGCTCACTTGCGTCATCAGTTGAAATGTCTTTTCAGCTGCCCTGAAATCGGCAAGATGCAAAGTTGTATCTGCCGCTAATACTCCAACTAAAGTGATATTCGGAAAATCCAATCCTTTAGCGATCATTTGCGTACCGAGCAAAATATCTGCCTGCCCTTCGCTGAATTGGCGGAGCAGCCTTTCATGGGATCCCTTTTGCCTTGTCGTATCGACATCCATCCTAAGTACTCTCGCTTCTGGAAAAAGCTTAGCAATTTCCTCTTCTGCCTTTTGCGTGCCAGTTCCAAAAAAACGGATATGCTCGCTATTGCATTCGGGGCATGTGAGAGGGACTGGTTCTTCGTGTCCGCAATAATGGCATTTCAATTGTTCGTTTGATCTATGGTATGTTAATGAGATGTCGCAATTCGGGCATTGAACGACAGTTCCACAATCACGGCACAGGACAAAAGAGGAGAATCCTCGTTTATTTAGAAAAAGGACGGTTTGCTCTTTTTTTTCAAGTCTTTCTCGGATTGCTTCTGCCAACTGGACGGAAAACATCGACCTGTTTCCTTCTTTTAATTCTTCTCTCATATCAACAATATTTACTGTAGGCATCGCTTGCTGCTTCGCTCTTTTTGTTAACGTCAACAATGTATATACGCCTTTTGAAGCTCTTGCATACGATTCAAGAGAAGGAGTTGCACTCCCTAATATAACGGGGCAATGTGCATAATGAGCGCGCCAAATTGCCACATCCCTTGCGTGATAGCGCGGTGTATCTTCTTGCTTATACGTAGATTCATGTTCTTCGTCCAAAACGATTAAACCTACATTAGTAAAAGGAGCGAATATTGCAGATCTTGCACCGACCACGACTTTTACTTCACCGCGATGAATTTTTCTCCATTCATCGTACTTCTCTCCAGCAGACAAGCCGCTATGCATCACTGCAACTAAGTCTCCAAATCGCTCCTTGAACCTTACCGTCATTTGAGGCGTCAATGAAATTTCTGGCACTAAGACAATCGCTTCTTTTCCTTTATCAAGCACATGTTTGATCGCACGCAAATAAATTTCTGTTTTGCCACTACCAGTGACTCCGTGTAAAAGAAATGTTTCAGGACTTTCTTCATCTGAAGCGTCTGTAATTTTGCGAAGGGCGATTGCCTGCTCGTCCGTCAATTCGATCGGGATCGGCGAGTCTTTTAGCCGGATTTCATCCGGTTCACGGTAAGCTTCCACATATGTTTCGACAGCAGCGCCTTTCTCAATAAGCGCTTTTAAAACAGGATTTTGAACGGCGGATTCGTTTAATAACTTTGCCGCCTCTACAGACTCTCCTGCATGTTCAAACATATAAGCAATCAATTCTGCTTGCTTCTTGGCATTGGCATGAATCGATTTCGAAACTTCCTCTAATGTTTGCAATTCTGCAATTGTAATCATGCGAACTTTCTTCACTTTTGTCTTCTGTGTAATGGTTGTGTCGACGGTTACAATTCCTTCAGCAGCATATTTCTTTAGTAGAGAAGCAAATGCCCCTCCGCCAGAGTCCATCACTTGTTTCAACGGGATTTGTCGCCGACTGCCAATAAAGGTAGCAAATGAACCGTTATCAATTCTCTCCGGATGAATGACAGTGACGATTTTTTCATATTTTGCCCGCATCGCTGCCGGTAGCATTACTTGCAAAGCATCGACTTCATAAGAAAGTGTTTCTTTCGCCAACCATTTGGAAAGTGAGAGCAATTCCTCGGAAAGAATTGGTTCAAGGTCAATCAATTCATGAATCGGCTTTAACTTCCTTTCATCGATATCACTTTCATCCTTCAAGCCGGTAATATAGCCTAAAACCTTCCTTGGACCGAAAGGCACCTTAACTCTTGATCCACATTCCACAACTGATTGCATGCTGTTTGGCACCGTGTAGTCAAATGGGCGATCAATTGGATAGGCTGATACATCAACAATGACTTCAGCAATCATTTATGTTCACTTTCCTCATTCATAATTGTTTCAAGGAGCAATAAAGATAGCTTATTTTTTTCCATCGGTTCAAACGGTTGTATCGTGCCATTTTTCGAAAGTAGCGTAACAACATTCTTGTCATTGCCAAACCCGCCGTTCGGATCTGTTACGTCGTTGACGATAATATAATCTAAGTTTTTGTTTTTCAACTTGGATTGACCATATCCTACTGCATCATTCGTTTCCGCGGCAAAACCGACTAATACTTGATTTTTTTTCATCTCACCTAATGTTTTCAAAATGTCCGTCGTTCGCTCTAACTCAATGGATGAATCGCCTTCCCGTTTCTTCATTTTTTGTGCATGCTGTTCTTTCGGACGGTAATCTGCCACAGCGGCAGATTTAATGACGATTGAAGCATCTTCATACTCAGATAAGACCGCATCCAACATCTCAGCAGCGCTTTCCACTTTGATCAACTGTACGCCTTCAGGCTTGTCCAATTCTACTGGACCAGATATTAATACGGTATAAGCGCCCAATGCTGCTGCCGCTTTTGCCATTGAATAGCCCATCTTGCCACTTGAAAAGTTCGAAATATATCTGACCGGGTCGATTCTCTCCCTAGTCGGCCCCGCAGTAACGACAACCTTCTTTCCTTTGAGCGGTAATGATTGCTGTTCATGCGCAAATCGCTTTCTCACCAATTCAACAATTTTTTCAGGCTCTTCCAATCGGCCTTTGCCGACATATCCACAAGCTAAATAACCTTCTGATGGTTCTATGAAACGGAATCCATCTTCCGATAACGTTTGAATATTTCGTTTCACTGCTTCATTGTCGTACATATGGACATTCATTGCAGGAGCGATCCACACTTCCGCCGTCGTCGCCAGCAACGTTGTCGTTACCATATCATCCGCTAACCCATTCGCCATTTTGCCGATGACATTGGCAGTTGCCGGAGCAACGATTACGAGGTCGGCCCAGTCGGCTAAGTCAATATGGGCAATGACTTTAGAATCTTTTTCATCGAATGTATCAAAAAAGACATCGTTTCGAGACATCACTTGAAAAGTAAGCGGTGTCACGAATTCCTTCGCAGATGAAGTCATGATTACTTTTACTTCCGCCCCTGCCTGAGTTAACTTGCTAACAAGCGCCACAGCTTTGTAAACTGCAATTCCACCTGTAACGCAGAGCAATATTTTTTTGTTCAACAACAGTATCATCCTTTCCAAAATGACAAACTCCCTAAGAAAATCTGCTTCTAAGGGAGTATCATTTGTTTCTCTATTCGCTTATTTCAAAGGCAGTCATTAAATTTCATCTTCATAAATAATTGATTCATCTTGATCTTGTTTCGTCAAAACGCCAGCTGCCACTTCTTCCAATGCCTTTCCGACATTTTTGTGAGATGTGTAAGACGATAGAAGATTGTTTTTCGTTTCTTGCATTTCTCGTGCACGTTTTGCTGCTAGTGTGACGAGTGTGTACTTCGAATCAATTTTGCTTTTTAATGAGTCTACAGATGGATATAACATTTGAATTATTCCCCTTCCAACATGAGTAAATAGCGTTTTTCAACACGTTCACGGCGGCAATGCTCCGCCGTTACGATCGCATTAATGCGGTCACACGCTTTGGATACTTCATCGTTTTCAACAACATAATCATATAAATTCATCATTTCAAGCTCTTCCCGTGCTTTTAACACCCTGTCCGCAATAACGTCAGCTTCTTCAGTACCGCGGCCGACCAATCGCGTCTGCAATTCCGAAAGACTTGGCGGTGCCAAGAAAATGAACAGTCCATCAGGCACTTTTTCCCGGACTTGTGCAGCGCCAACAACTTCAATTTCCAGGAAAACGTCCCTGCCTGCATCCAGTGTTTGATTGACATAATCAAGCGGAGTGCCATAGTAATTTCCGACGTACTCTGCGTATTCCAATAGCTTTCCTTCTTCGATCAGCTTTTCAAATTCCTGACGGGATTTGAAAAAATAATCGATGCCGTCTTGTTCGCCAGTCCGTGGACTTCTTGTCGTCATTGAAATCGAATATTCATAATTAGTGTCAGGCTGCTGAAAAAGTTCTTTTCTAACTGTTCCTTTGCCGACTCCAGACGGCCCGGACAAAACAATTAAAAGGCCTCGTTGTTTGTGCATGTAATCCCTCTTCTTATGTAATATCAAGTTTCCAATTATTTTAGCAGATAATCACTCATATTATAACATAACTGCTCCATAGAATGATAAAATGGAACAAAACGATTGAAAGAGGAATTATCATGGCATTTGACGGGTTATTTACAGCAGCAATGGTGGAAGAGCTGCAGCTTCTTGAGAATGGACGCATCTCAAAAATCCACCAGCCAAATACGCAAGAAATCGTCATAGTTGTGCGCGCAGGGGGAACGAATGGCAAACTCCTTATTTCTACCCATCCTTCCTATTCACGTGTACAGCTTACTGAAGAGACGATACCGAATCCGTCCGAGCCGCCGATGTTCTGCATGGTTTTACGGAAGCATCTTGAAGGCGGGACGATTCAGTCAATCCGGCAAGAAGGCAATGATCGAATCATCTCATTTGACATTCTGGCAAAAAACGAAATCGGAGACGACATGAACCGAAGATTGATCGTCGAAATAATGGGGCGCCATAGCAACTTGCTTTTAATTGATCCAGATCGAAACTTAATTATCGATAGTATGAAACATTTGCCCCCTTCCATAAACAGTTATAGAACAATTTTGCCGGGACAGCCCTATATACCTGCCCCTCCGCAAGATAAAACCGACCCTTTTAGGTTGAATGAGCAAGAATTTAATAGGCTGTTACCTTATTTTACTACTGCCAAGGACATCGTAAAACGGCTATCAGGTTTTTCCCCAATACATGGAGAAGAACTGCTATACCGTTTACAAAATCATCCTAACGAAAAAGCATATGATGTATTTAAAAAATTTCTATTAGCTTTTAAAGGCGGAGATCGTTTACCGAATATGTCTCAATCTGGCAAAAAAGAACTGTTTTCAGCAGCAGAGTTAACATATGCTGACCGCGTGCTCGCGACTTTTAATACATTAGGAGAATTATTGGATAAGGTATATTTTGCCAAAGCGGAACGCGAACGAGTCAAATCGCAAGCTGCCGACCTTGAGCGCTGGCTTGATAATGAAATTGCAAAATTGAAGTTAAAGACGGAAAAGTTGGAGAAAGAACGGAAAGCTGCAAGTAAATTAGACACTTTCCAGCTCTATGGTGAATTGTTAACAGCAAATAGTTATGCCATTAAAAAAGGCGACTTAGAAGCGACAGTCGACAATTATTATGAAGAAGGATCTACAGTGACCATCCCTCTTGATCCGCGAAAATCTCCCATAGAAAATGCACAACGCTATTACTCCCGCTATACAAAAGCGAAAAATGCATTAGTCATGATTGCGGAACAATTGGAAAAAGCAGCAGATGATATTCAGTATTTTGAAATGGTAAAACAACAAGTGATGCAAGCATCCCCAGAAGATATAGATGAAATAAGGGATGAGCTTTCAGAATTAGGATTCATGCGCGTTCGGAAGGGCAAGAAGAAGAAAAAGCCAAAAAAACCTTCCCCAGAAGCGTACGTTTCTTCTACTGGTATTCCAATTTCAGTAGGAAAAAATAATAAACAAAATGATTATGTCACTTTTAAAACAGCTGCACGGGATCATATATGGCTTCATACGAAAGACATCCCAGGCTCTCACGTAGTCATCCATCAAGCAAATCCCGATAAACAAACGATTGAAGAAGCAGCTATTCTTTCAGCCTACTTCAGCAAAGCGAGAGGATCCGCTTCTGTTCCTGTCGACTACACCGAAATACGTCACGTAAAAAAGCCGAACGGTGCGAAACCTGGATTCGTCATTTACTTCGAGCAAAAAACATTGTTTGTTACACCCGATGAAGACGTTGTAAGGAAATTAAGAAAATAAACGAAAAAATAAACTGGTGAAGAAACGTTTATAAGTTTCTTCACCAGTTTTTATAGTTATAGCGCGTCTGTTCGTTCCTCTCCTTCTGGCAAATACTTAAGTAGGCCGATCTCCTCCAAGCCTTTTTTTATCTTTGTCGTATATCCCAATTGTTCATCGGATAAATAAGCAGCCTTCGACTCGATCATTTCCTCTAACACCGGTAAGAAAGTTTTATCGATATCCGACCAAAGCTTATATGAGTTGATTAAGTCCTCTAATGTCAAATGCTTATAATCATCGCCTTTAAAGTCAAGATCCGGTGATATGCGGTACCAAATATCGTTATTATTACGCAGCCAGTCTTCTTTTTGAATAGCGATCGCTTTTTGGATGGAGCGTGCCGTTTCCAAATACTTCTCATCATCGAACTCATTGTAAGCCATAAGCAAAATATTCATGCCACCAAGCACATGGTTCATGGAAGCATGGGTTGGCACATCTTGTATGATCGGAAAATAATCGGAAATATAGTAAGCATCCTCTCCTACGACAATGACATGCCCTTCCTCTTTTTGAGAAGCTAACAAGTCGGCATAATTACGCAAAGGCTCTTGATAATCCTCAATGCCGAATACATCACCGCTTCGGTAATAAAATAGTGCGATCTGCTCATTGAATCTCGTATCGATAAATGGTGCAGTAATGCCGTATAAATCTTTTAAATAGGTGCTCGTCACTTCCGTTTCCCAATAAGGCTTGTCACCTCGGAAATTTTGCAAATTAACAAAGCTATTATAAATCAAGTTTTCAAAATATCTATCCTGCTGCTGGTGATATAGCTCCATAGCCCGATCTTCTTTTAATAACAATAGATTTCGGCCATACCCTTGACCGTTTTCCGGCAACGGCTCTGTCGTTGTCGCCATTTTATTAAATGGGCCTAAAGCTGTATACCAGCTGTTACGCTTCTTATAATATTTGGCGCTTTCCAACATCCAATTCTCTCGATGATCGTCATTTTCAAATAGCAAGTTTTCCGAGTTCAAATACCATTGATCAACAATATCATTGCCATTCGAAAGCAGCGTATGAACAGACATAAAAGTGGACCCGATCTTTGTAAATGATAAAGCTTCCTCTTCTTTCAGCAGTTCACGCATTTGGCTGCGCCCGCCACGGTCATAGTCCATAGACAATTGACGTGATCTGTACGCTTGGCCGACCATCCTTTCCTGTACGGTTCCGTCCTCATTAATGAAACGTAAAACGCCTGTTGGATAGGATGTCCTATCTGCATTGAACACATCATCACTATTTCTTTTAATTTGATTTCGATCAAATCGGTAAAACGCGTATGAATCTACAAAGTTTTCTTTTTGCAGCACGTCTACTTGCAGTTCACTTGCGGAAGGATTTTCAAGCTTGGAAAACAAGAAATAATCTCCATTATCGAAAGAGCGTACCGTTAATTCAATAGCAGCCCCTTTCTCGCCGACCGAATATGTGTAAATATTATCTCGTGAATATCCATAATCAATCCGTTCATGATGATCAAATACAATTTGATCTGTAGATCTCAAGTAAATTGGATGCTCATCAAAGGAAACCTTCAGTAAATAAACTGTCGCTTCAACCGGCTTGAATGTTGTTGAATAGTCAGCGTCCGATAGTATATAATTCTTGAAACTGTCAAGCGTGCCATTTTCCATTAATATTTGATGTACTATGAACGCAAAAGTTGCACGATCGACAGGCAGTTGATCTTCAACAAAAACTTGAACAGATGTCGGCAATTTACTTAACTTTGCCGGAGCCAAAATATCCTTGTATAAAGGACCAATATTTACAAGATCCTCTTTTGTTAAGTGGACATTGAAGGCTTTACTAAGCGCTGATGACATTTTCGCTATCGTAAGTGGCTCATCTGCTCCAAAAACCCGATCAGACTTAGCGGCGAATATACCTTCTGCGATTGTAGCGCGAACAGCATTCTTTAATTGTTCATCCTCGTCATCAATATCATCAAATGAAATTTCGTTGCTTGCTTTCGGCAAACTTAACGCCAAATAAAACACCTTAGCTGCTTCCCCAACAGTTATCGGTGCTGCTGGCCTGAATTGCAAATCACGGTAACCATCCATCAAACCATTTTCTACGAGCCGCATGATTTCATTTTTAGCCCAATATGTTTGGTCAATATCCGTAAACTTCACTTCTGTTTGGACAATTTCCCTTTTTGCACGATCCGCGTCGGCGAAAACGTGTAAATTTCCAAAAAACAAATTCGCAAACAAAACAGATGCAAAAAGAAACGATGCTGTTTTTTTCACTTTTGTCTCACCAGCCCATTTAATTTCTGTTTCTCATTATATCATCCAATAGGGAATGTTTCGATCTGTATCGATTTTTCGAAGATTGACAGGTGATCGCAAAGTGAACGAAAAAACATGCAGAACTACCATTCGATTCTGCATGTTTGTTATCATTTCAAGCCAATAGACCGGCTTTCAATTTATTATGCCATTCAAGTAGATCAGCAATCGAATTCTCTCCGATTGATCCGTTCTCCTTTGCCATTTCTACCAATGCTCCAAAGTCCGTTAAACTATAATAAGGCAAGCCTGCGTCTGCAAAAGCCATATTTGCGGTTTCTAATTCGTATGTAAAAATCGAAACGACACCTAATACTTCTACCCCTTCAGCACGAAGCGCTTCAACAGCATTCAAACTGCTGCCCCCCGTTGAGATCAAATCCTCGATAATGACTGCTTTATCCATTGAGGACACTTTCCCTTCAATCTGCCTGCTCCGGCCATGCCCTTTCGCTTTTGAACGTATATAGATCATCGGCAAGTCTAATCGATCCGCAACCCATGCTGCATGTGGAATGCCCGCTGTCGCTGTACCAGCAATAAGCGTCGTTTCAGGAAAATGTTTTTTGATCAAATCGGCAAGCCCTTCCGCTATTTGTTTGCGGCCCTTTGGATCTGACATCGTCAACCGATTATCGCAATAAATTGGAGATTGGATGCCTGATGCCCAAGTGAAAAGGTCTTCCGGACTTAATTGCACAGCTCCAACATTCAATAAAACATTTGCAATTTCCTTTTTATTCATTCTCCATCCATCCCTTTCCATTTTGAGTGTATTGTCTCATAAGCTGCGCAAGGATCTGCCGCGTTTGTAATTGCTCTGCCTACTACGATATGTGTGGATCCTTGTCGTCTCGCTTCTTCAGGAGTAGCGATTCTAATTTGATCATGCTTTCCGCTTTCCGGAAGTCGAATGCCCGGTGTCACTTTTAAAAAGTTTACGCCGCATTCTTCGCTAATCAAGGAAGCTTCATGAACGGAGCAGACAACACCATCCAAACCGGATGCTTGTGTAAGTTTCGCATAGTGCAGAACCGATTCGCGAAGTGATGTGTCTATTAGCTGCTCTTCCCTCATCTGTTTTTCATCTGTAGAAGTGAGCTGTGTAACTCCGATAATGGATGGGCGTCTATTTCCTGCGGGCGTACCTTTGTCCAATCCTTCAAGAGCCGCTTCCATCATCGATTTACCGCCCGCCGCATGGACATTGACAAGGTCAACGCCTAACTTCGCCAAAACTTCCATTGCGGATTTTACAGTGTTCGGAATATCATGAAGCTTTAAATCCAAAAACACATCAAATCCTGCCTCTTTCAACTGATGGACAATTGCAGGACCTTCTTTGTAATAAAGCTGCATGCCGACTTTTACATTCATATCGCCTTCAAATAAGCTCAGAAAATCGAATACTTTTTGCGATGAATCAAAATCTAAGGCAATAATCGGGGATGTTTTCATAATCGGTGGCTCCTTCCTACGATCTCTGATATATGCTCAACACCTAATTCATCTAATTTTACGGGAAGCTCTTCAATAATCGTCGGGCAAATGAAAGGATCCACGAAATTTGCTGTGCCAACTGCAACAGCACTTGCGCCTGCAGAAAGGAAATCAATCACATCATCCGTTTCGGATACCCCTCCCATTCCAATAATCGGAATTTCAACAACTTGACTCACTTCGTATACCATTCGGATTGCTACAGGTTTAATCGCAGGACCGGATAGCCCCCCTGTCACATTAGCAATGATCGGACGGCCGGTCTTCCTGTCAAGCCGCATGCCAACTAATGTATTAATCATCGTAATGCCGTCAGCTCCTGCCGCTTCAACTGCTTTTGCAATCTCTTTTATATCCGTTACGTTAGGGGATAGTTTCACATATACCGGCACTGTTGAAACCGCTTTGACTGCCGCAGTTAATTCGTATGCTTGCTCAGGATCAGTACCAAAAGTAATCCCTCCGCATTTGACATTTGGGCAAGAAATATTTAATTCTAATGCTTTTACATTTGGAGCAGTTGAAATCGTTTTCGCGACTTCCACATAATCGGCCGTTTCCGTTCCTGCCACATTTGCGATGATCGGCACATCGAATTGTTCCAGCCAAGGCAGCTCTTCTTTCATAACACCATCCAAACCGGGATTTTGCAAACCGATCGCATTGAGCATGCCCGATGCTGTTTCTGCAACGCGTGGGGTCGGATTGCCGAACCTTGTTTCAAGTGTAGTCGCCTTAATCATAATGGCTCCTAATATGGAAAGATCATAGAGCATTCCATATTCCTTCCCAAATCCAAAGCATCCCGATGCTGGCATAACTGGATTTTTTAACTGCAATCCAGGCAGATCTACTGATAAACGATTCATATTGATACAACCCCCGCTTCAAATACAGGACCATCTGAGCAAACTTTTACGTAAGGCTTACTAACATTGTCCGAAGTTTCACAAACGCATGCAAAACAAGCTCCAATTCCGCAGCCCATCCGCTGTTCAAAAGATAGAAATCCCTTCTTGCCCGAGTAGGTAGCTTGCACAGCTTTTAACATCGGCATTGGTCCGCAGCTATAATAAGTTGCAAACTCCTCTTCGATCTGACCCATTACATCTGTTACGAATCCCGTCGTTCCTTGAGAGCCATCAACAGTTGCAATATACGTCTCACCTAAGAGTGAAAATTCCTTTTCGTAGAACACCGCCTCAGACGACTGAAATCCTAAGATGTGGATGCATCGAACGCCTTTTTTATTTAGTTGTTTCGATAGCTCATAAAGTGGCGGGACGCCGATTCCTCCTCCGATTAAAACAGCTGTTTCTCCAGAAGCCGTTTCTGTAACAGGAAAACCGTTCCCTAACGGCCCTAATACATCCATCTCATCGCCCGCCCGTTTTTCAGAAAGAATCGTTGTCCCCCGGCCTTCAGCCCGATAGATGATCGTCATTTGTTTTTCTGCTTGATCATATGCAGCGATTGAAATTGGGCGTCTTAATAAAGGTTCAAAGGAATCCGTCACTCGAATGTGGACAAATTGGCCGGGGGACGTAATTTCCCCGACCAAGTCGCCTTTCAATTTCATCTCATAAATCTTATCCGATAGCTTCCTCTGTGATTGCACGATCATACGATCTTTCATCATGAGTGGATCACCTGCTGTTTCGGCATTTCTTCCGTTTGGAATGTCATGGATTCAATGACGCGCAACATTGCATCCGCAGTGTCGACTGATGTTAAGCATGGAATGCCATTTTCGACAGATTCACGTCGAATCCTGAAACCGTCCCTTTCAGGCTGTTTACCTTTCGTCAACGTGTTAATGACGAGCTGAGCATCCCCTTTTTGAATGACATCAATCAAAGTCGGGCCGTGTGAACCGATTTTCCCAACCGTTTTCACTTGTATCGAAGCTTCCTCTAAAACTTTAGCGGTGCCTTCCGTCGCTAAAATACGGTAACCGATATTCGTAAAACGTTTTGCGAGACCGACGATTTCTTCCTTGTCTTTATCGGAAACCGTCATGAGCACAGAGCCATATTCCTTTATTTCCGTTCCTGCAGCGACAAGCCCTTTGTACAAGGCTTTCTCAAGAGTGATATCTTTCCCCATAACTTCACCTGTCGATTTCATTTCAGGCCCTAACGTTATATCGACTCTTCGTAATTTCGCGAATGAGAAGACCGGCACTTTAACGTAAACACCAGCTGGTGCTTCCGCCAAACCTGTTTCATAGCCTTGCTCAATGATTGATTGCCCTAATATAGCTTTCGTAGCGATATTCGCCATCGGCAAGTTCGTAATTTTACTCATGAACGGTACCGTACGGCTTGAACGAGGGTTTACTTCAATGACATACACTTGACCTTCTGAAATGACAAACTGAATGTTGAGCAAGCCTTTTATGCGCAAGCCTAACGCCAGTCGCTTCGTATAATCGACAATCGTTTCGACCATCGAAGCGGACAGATTTTGCGGAGGATATACTGCGATTGAGTCGCCTGAGTGAACGCCCGCACGTTCGATATGCTCCATAATGCCAGGGATGAGCACATTTTCACCGTCACAAATGCCATCAACTTCGATTTCTGTACCTGTTAAGTATCGGTCGATTAATACGGGATGCTCTGGGCTTGCTTCTACTGCATTTTCCATGTAATGAAGAAGCTCTTCTTCACGGTAGACGATTTCCATCGCTCTTCCACCTAATACATAGGATGGTCTCACTAAAACCGGATAGCCGATTTCATTTGCAATGGCAACTGCTTCGGGCACTGAAACCGCCGTTTTACCTAAAGGCTGTGGAATGCCGATTTCATGCAATGCACGCTCGAACTTATCCCGATTTTCCGCCCGATCAATATCTTCAAGTGTTGTTCCTAAAATTTTGACTCCACGCTCTTTTAATCCCGCAGCCAAGTTGATCGCTGTTTGTCCGCCAAATTGAACGATGACGCCTTCCGGCTGCTCCAAGTCGATAATATGCATTACATCTTCCAACGTAAGCGGCTCGAAATATAGTTTATCGGAAATAGAGAAGTCGGTTGATACTGTTTCAGGGTTGTTATTTATGATGATTGCTTCATAGCCAGCCTGTTGAATCGCCCATACTGAGTGGACGGTCGCATAGTCGAACTCAACGCCCTGGCCGATACGAATTGGGCCTGAGCCTAAAACTACGACGCTTTTCTTATCTGTTTTCAACGATTCATTTTCTTCTTCATAGGTTCCATAAAAATATGGTGTTTCGGAATCATATTCGCCCGCACATGTATCGACCTTTTTATATACCGGTATTATGCCATTTTCTTTGCGGAATTCGTAAATTTCACTTTCATTCGCATCCCACAGTTGGGCAATCGTCACATCAGCGAAGCCCATTCGTTTCGCCTCATAAAGTTTTTCTGCATCGAATGGATGCTTCTTTAATATTGCTTCGAATTGAACGATTTTCTCAAATTTGCGAAGGAAAAATAGATCAATTTGACTCCATTCGTGAATTGTTTGAATGGAGACTCCTCGTCGCAAGGCTTCTCCGATGAAAAACAGCCTCTCATCTCCTGCGCGCTTTATCCGTTTTTCGATCCAATCATCGGCCAAATTCTCTGCATGTTTTAGCGACAGTCCAAACTGGCCAGTTTCCAATGAACGAACAGCTTTTAAAATTGATTCTTCGAAAGTGCGGCCGATCGCCATTACTTCTCCTGTTGCTTTCATTTGCGTTCCTAAGTTCCGTTTCGCAGACTCGAATTTATCGAAAGGCCAACGCGGAATTTTTGTGACGACATAGTCGATCGTCGGTTCAAAGCAAGCGTACGTCGTTCCAGTAACTGGATTCATCATTTCATCCAATGTCAATCCGACGGCAATTTTTGCTGCTAACTTCGCAATCGGGTAGCCTGTCGCCTTAGATGCCAAAGCGGAAGAACGGCTGACACGTGGATTTACCTCAATGATGTAATATTTGAAGCTATGTGGATCAAGTGCCAATTGAACGTTGCATCCTCCCTCGATTTTCAAGGCACGAATAATTTTCAACGATACATTTCGAAGCATTTGATGCTCCCGATCCGTTAATGTTTGGCATGGCGCAGTAACGATCGAGTCTCCAGTATGGATGCCAACTGCATCTACGTTCTCCATATTGCAAACGACGATAGCATTATCAGCAGAGTCGCGCATTACTTCATATTCAATTTCTTTGTAACCGGCTATTGATTTTTCAAGCAAACATTGTGTAACTGGGCTATATTTCAATCCACTCGCAACGATTTCTTCAAGGTCGCGTTCATCATAGCAAATCCCTCCGCCCGTTCCTCCTAATGTGAAAGCGGGACGAACGATAACCGGGTAGCCGATTTGTTCAACGAACGCTTTCGCTTCATCCAAATTATGAATGATGTCACTTTCCGGCACAGGTTCGTTCAATTCATTCATTAACGATCTGAACAAATCACGGTCTTCTGCTTGATGGATTGCATCTAATTTTGTTCCTAAAATTTCAATGCCCAATTCGTCTAAAATGCCTGATTCCTGCAATTCGATTGCCATATTCAGTCCGGTTTGCCCTCCTAAAGTCGGGAGAAGCGCGTCTGGACGTTCTTTTCTTATAATGCGGCTGACGAATTCTAACGTGATTGGTTCGATATATACTTTGTCTGCAATTTCTGTATCGGTCATAATTGTTGCAGGGTTTGAATTGATGAGAATAACGCGATATCCTTCCTCTTTCAATGAAAGGCATGCTTGTGTCCCTGCATAGTCGAATTCGGCAGCTTGCCCGATGACAATCGGCCCAGAGCCGATTACTAAAATGGTTTCGATGTCTTGTCTTTTAGGCATTTGTATGCTCCTCTCCATTTGCGTTCATTAGTTGTGCAAAACGGTCGAATAAGTGATTGGCATCTGTCGGTCCAGGGGATGCTTCTGGATGGAATTGCACCGAAAATGCCGCATATTGCTTGCTTCGTATTCCTTCGATAGAGTGATCATTCAACGCTCTATGTGTCACTTCAAGCCCTGTTCCTTCCAATGACTCTTCATCTAGAGCAAAGCCATGGCTTTGGGAAGTGAGCTCGGTGCGGCCAGTTTGCAAGTCTTTTACCGGATAATTTCCTCCATTATGCCCGATGCGCATTTTTTTCACCTTCGCGCCGAATGACAGCGCAAGTAATTGATGCCCTAACCCGATCCCAAAAAGCGGAACTTTGCCGATTAATTCACGAATAGTTTCAGCTGCCCCTTCCACGTGTTCAGGGTTGCCCGGCCCATTCGACAGCAAAATGCCATCCGGCACTAATGATAAAATTTCTTCAGTTGAAGTATTGTAAGGAACAACGATCACGTCATAGTCACGTTTGTTTAATTCACGTAGAAGCCCGTGCTTCAACCCATAGTCAATAACGACTACACGTTTTCCGCGACCTGGACTTGGATAAGGCTTTTTAGTAGAGACAAGTGCCACTTGGTCTATAGGTAATTCGTATTCTTTTAACTCCATAAGAGTGTGTTCTACAGACAAATCTTCACCTGCCGCTGTCAGCTTCCCTTTCAACGGGCCCTTTTCCCGTAGAATCCTAGCCAACTTACGTGTATCAATTCCTTCAATGCCTGGTATTCCTTTCAATTTCAATAGCTCGCTTAAAGTCATCGCACTGCGAAAATTAGACGGTTCTTCGCTCGCTTCCCGGACTACAATACCGTTAATGGATAGCTCGATTGACTCGTAGTCATCTCGGTTAATGCCATAATTGCCAATCAAAGGATATGTCATAACAACGATTTGACCGAAGCCAGAAGGGTTTGAAATTGTTTCCTGATACCCGGTCATCCCTGTCGTGAAAACCGTCTCTCCTAACGATGCCCGTTCAGAACCAAATGCTTTCCCTTCAAATATCGTTCCGTCTTCCAATACAAGATATCTTTTCATAGTTGACCATCCTCCCAGACGATATTGCCGCCGTAAATTGTAATAACCGGCCATCCGACACATACCGCTCCGTCAAATGGCGTATTTTTTCCTTTCGAAACGAACGTTTTCCGATCGATTTCGCGTTCTAACTTCAAATCGATAAGCGTTAAATCAGCCTGTGCTCCAACTTCTATTTTTCCGTAAGGCAAGCCGAATACTTCAGCAGGCTTGATCGTCATCCAATCGATCAACTGTTTCAGCGTCCATTTCCCTTCTTTTACAAAGCTTGTGTAGAGAAGAGGAAATGCTGTTTCAAATCCAGTGATGCCAAATGGTGCTTTTTCAAAACCCGCCGCCTTTTCTTCTGCTGTATGCGGAGCGTGATCTGTTGCGATAAAATCGATTGTCCCGTCTGCCAGTCCTTCTCTCAATGCCTCTCGATCTTCTACCGAACGCAGCGGAGGGTTCATTTTCCAATCAGCATCATTCCTTGGGATATCCTCCTCGCTTAATATCAAATGATGTGGACTCACTTCAGCCGTCACATGGATGCCTGCTTTTTTCGCATCTCGAATGACCCGAACAGATTCTTTCGTGCTTACATGACATACGTGATAATGAGCACCTGCAGCCTCTGCCAGTAAAATATCGCGGGCAATATGAACAGATTCCGCGATGGAAGGGATGCCTGGCAAACAAAGCTCTTTGTTTCGCTTCCCATCATGCATAACTCCGCCATAGATCAGTGTATTATCCTCGCAATGGGCAACGATCGGCATATCGATCTCCGCAGCATCTTTCATTGCTTCGAACATCATACCCGCGGATTGTACTCCGACTCCGTCATCTGTAAATGCGAATGCGCCCTGTTCTTTTAACTCCGATAAGTTCGTCCTTTCCTTTCCAGCCTCCCTGATCGTGATCGATGCATATGGTAGTACGCGGATATGGGCATTTTTTTCAATTAATTCATTAATACGTGCCAAATTTTCTTTCGTATCCGGTACTGGTCGGGTATTCGGCATAGCACAAATTGTTGTATAGCCGCCTTTCGCAGCTGACAGTGTACCAGTTTCAATCGTTTCCTTATGCTCACCGCCCGGCTCCCGTAAATGAACATGCACATCAATAAAACCCGGTGATAAAAAGAGACCTTCCCCTTCAATCACTTCCTTTATGTCACTCTCTAAACCTATGCCAATTTCAGCGATCTTTCCATCCACTATCCGGACATCAGCAGTGATCAATTCACCTGCTTCATTCAACATTTGAACTTCTTTTATCAATTTATCCATGTTATAGCCTCCCGTTCAAAATTGTGTAAAGCACTGCCGCTCGTATGTAAACTCCGTTTTCCACTTGTTTAAAAATCCTTGAACGGTTACATTCGATCAATGAATCCGCAATTTCAACCCCCCGGTTCACCGGAGCCGGATGCATGATGATCGCATCCTTTTTCATTTTCGCTTCTCGTTCAATCGTTAGCCCGTATAACTCGTGATAACGTTCACTCGTGTAAGTTGCTTTCGAATCATGCCGTTCATGCTGTACTCTTAGAAGCATGACGACATCACTCTCTTCGACTACATCATCCCAATTGGATATAGCTTCGAATTCTCCCGCCCATTCAGGTGGACAAAGAAACTTGACATTTGCACCTAACTTGTTCAACGCTTCTGCATTCGAACGTGCTACTCGGCTATGATCGACATCTCCTGCGATTAGAACATTCAAACCTTGGAAAGTGCCAAACTCTTCCCGAATGGTAAATAAGTCTAATAATGATTGTGTTGGATGCTGCCCAGATCCATCACCAGCGTTGATAATAGAGAGCGAGGTTCGATCACATAGCCGTTCATAATAACCGTCTTCCGGATGCCGGATGACGACCGCATCAAGACCGATTGCTTCAAGAGTTTTAATCGTGTCATATAGCGTTTCTCCTTTTAATGTACTTGAGAAACCGGCTTCAAACGGAATGACCTCCAAGCCTAATTTACGCTCCGCCATTTCAAAACTTGTTTTTGTTCTTGTACTAGGCTCGAAGAACAAATTGCTTACCGCTATATTTTGTGAAAGCTTTTGAATGCCATCTTTTTTAAACTGAGAGGTAAGGTTTAAAAACTCAGTAATCTCTTTTTCAGTTATTTGTTTCATTGATAAAAGATTTTTCATGCTGCCGGGTCTCCTCCTAAAAAATAACGGGCCTTTTCCTCATCGGAAAGGCCCGTTATGTATGACAAAGTAAACCATCGTCATAGATGGCTATTTGCCGAACGAACCTTTCCTTGCATCTCTGTACAATATTAAAAGGTTTTTCTATTCAGTTGCGTCTGATAATGTCTCGTCTGTCCTCCCTGGCAGCAACAGATTCAACAGCACACCTACAATTGCCGCGAGTGCCATGCCGCCAACTTGGAAGGTTTCACTTATATGGATCACTGCTCCGCCAATTCCGATAACAAGGATGACCGACGCGATAATCAAATTGCGTTGGTTGCCAAAATCCACTTTATGGTCAACTAACATCCGCAATCCTGATGAAGCAATGATTCCGAACAGTAAAATTGAAATGCCGCCTAAAACTGCTTGTGGAATCGTCTCGATGACCGCCATTAGTTTGCCTATGAAAGCAAACGCGATCGCGAATACGGCCGCACCGATTATGACGTAAACACTATAGACTCTAGTAATCGCCATTACTCCGATATTTTCTCCATATGTCGTTTTCGGAGGACCTCCTAACAGTCCGCTAATTAAAGTACCTAATCCGTCTCCTAACAACGAACGGTTTAGTCCCGGATCTTTAATGAAATCCTTCTCAACAACTTTCCCTAAAACTAACTGATGTCCGATATGCTCTGATATTGTAACGATTGAGATCGGCACCATAATTGCCAATAATGTCGGTGTGATAACAAAATCGTAATCGATACCGGGAATGAGGAACGCCGGCATTTGAATCCAATCCGCTTCCTTTACAGGTGAGAAATCGATAATCCCTATGAAGGCAGAGTAAATGTAACCGACAATAATTCCGATCAGAACCGGCATTAGACTGACGACTCCCCTGAAAAACATAATACAAATAATCGCTGCTGCCAATGTGACAATCGCTGCGGAGAAGTGCAGCAAATTGTACACGTCTTCGCCGCCTACTGAAACCGTACTCGCCATGTTTACAGCCGTCGGCGCGACTGCAAGTCCAATCACCATGATGACCGGTCCGACTACTACAGGCGGGAGTAATTTCATGATCCAATTTGATCCTGTTGTGAAAATCAGCAAGGAAACGAGTGCATATACGAGAGCTACGAACATGCTTCCAATCATTGCGCTTCCGATGCCGCCAGTTGCGGTCGCCACTTGAATCGGCGCTATGAATGCGAATGAGGAGCCAAGGTATGCCGGAACTTTAAATCTTGTAACCGCTACGAATACGATTGTTGCCAGTCCGCTCGTTAACAAAGCGATTGCCGGGCTCAATCCAACCAATGTAGGTACTAATATTGTCGCCCCGAACATTGCGAACATATGCTGTAAGCTCAGTGCCACCCATCTTGGAAATGCCGGTTTTTCATGTACATCCAATACTTTATTGTTCATTTCCCATGTACCCCCGATAGGTGTTATTATTTTTCGTGTATTTTTACGCTATCATCGCCGTCTTGTTCTACGACGTTTACCACTACTTTTTCTTCGCTTGACGTCGGGATATTTTTGCCGACAAAATCGGGTCTGATCGGCAGCTCTCTATGCCCTCTATCAACTAATACTGCCAACTGGATAGAAGCTGGTCTTCCTAAATCCATGACTGCATCCATTGCTGCCCGAACAGTTCTTCCGGTGTATAAAACATCATCTACTAAGATAACTTTTTTCTCTTTTACATCATGTCGAATATCTACTTGGTGAACGAATGGCTCTTGGTTTTCATGACGAATTTGTAAATCGTCACGATAGAGAGTAATATCTAATTCACCCATTAAAATCGGTTTTCCTTCGATTTGTTCGATTTTTTGGGACAGTCTTTTTGCGATTACTGCTCCTCGCGTTTTTATACCGACTAAAATACAGTCATCGATTCCTTTGTTCCGTTCAATGATTTCATGGGCAATGCGAGTGATCGCTCTCGAAATCGCCTGCTCGTCCAAAATATTAGCTTTTTCAGCCATTATGATTGCCTCCTTATACATCTATTAATATTTTTTGCAAGGTTTTTCGGACTATGCACTCCGTTTCACCGTAGCAGGACGCAAAAAAACCTCCTGCCATTCGGCGGGAGGGTATACGTGCAGAAAAAAGCATACAGGTAAATTGCGCGCAGCAATTCTACTGTACATTCCGTGCAACCTTCCCAGCCTCTCTGGACTGACTTTAAAGGTATCGCTATTTGATTCTTTGCCTATTATATAGGCGTTAAATTCATATGTCAATCATTTATTTGTGCGCAATCTCTCCAGCACTTGCAAATAATCATGAGGCAAAGGCGCTGTGAACTCCATATAATCCCCTGTTTTTGGGTGAATGAAGCCAATTGTGCCAGCATGTAAAAGCTGTCCGCCAAAGTCGATCGTTTTCTTCGGTCCATATTTTGGATCACCCGCCAATGGATGGCCGATATATTTCATATGGACACGTATCTGATGTGTCCGGCCTGTTTCCAACCTGCACTCGACTAATGTAAAATCTCCAAACCGTTCCAATACATTAAAGTGGGTGACTGCATGTTTTCCGTTATCGACAACCGCCATGCTTTGACGGTCTTTTTGGTCCCTGCCGATCGGAGCGTCAATTGTCCCTTGGTCATGTGGTATATGGCCATGAACAATTGCAGTATAAACACGGGTTACCGATTTATCGACTAATTGATCGACTAATGAGACATGGGCTTGGTCATTTTTAGCAACCATCAACAACCCAGACGTGTCTTTGTCAATTCGATGGACGATGCCTGGACGCAAGACGCCATTAATGCCCGATAAGTCATTACAATGATGCATGAGTCCATTCACCAATGTGCCAGTCAAATGACCTGGTGCCGGATGGACGACCATGCCGCGAGGTTTATTGACGACGATGACATCAGAATCTTCATAAACAATATCTAATTGAAGATCTTCAGCTATGACATCCAATTCTTCAGCTTCAGGAACATTGACAACTATTTGATCGTCCTTTTTCACTTTATAGTTTTGCTTGACGGCTTTATCATTAACAAGAACTGCGCCGTCTTTTACCCATTGCTGAATTTGAGTGCGAGACCAATCCGGATTGACCGTCGACAAAACCTTGTCAATTCGAGAGTTTTGCAGGTCTTCGTTGATTTCTATTTCAAACGGTTCCATTATGCCACCTTTTTCTTCTTCTTTTTTTCATCTAACACGACATGGATAATAATAAGCGCGACTCCAACTGTCAATGCGGCATCAGCCACATTAAAGATCGGGAAATCATAATCGACAACTGGGATGAGTACGTCAATAAAATCGACAACTTCTTTTCTAAACAACCGATCGATAAAATTGCCGATCGCTCCCCCTAACAAAAACATGAGACTAACACCTAATAACGGGCTTCCTTTCGCTTCCTTATGGAAGAAATAAATGATTCCAGCAACGACAAGCACCGTCACTACGTAGAAAAGCCACATTTGCCCTTCAAGCATCCCCCAGGCAGCACCTTTGTTTCGATGCGATAAAAGGGCCAAATAAGGATCTACAATCGGTATTCTTTCGCCTAAGTTCATATTATGAACAACGAGCCATTTCGTTAATTGATCTAATAAAATTAATAGTAATGCCAAACCATAATAAATGAACAATCCAAAAACCCCCGTCCGACAATATCTGTTTCATTTTACCACAAATCGAAGCAGATTATGATTGATAACTTGAGGGGGAAATAAAAAAGCTGTTCACCCATGGAATTCACCAATGGATGAACAACCTTAACGGTATTATGAATAGTATTTTTCTACAACGTCTGCACAGCGGCTGCAAAGTGTCGGATGTGTTTCACTGGAACCGACTGTTTCGGAAATTGTCCAGCAACGGTCGCATTTTTCGCCATCAGCTTTTTCAACTGCAACGCTTACCGTATCTAACTTCAATGCGTCTTCTGGCAAGTCGCTTTCTTTTCCTTCTTCGAATTTGGAAACGATGAAGAATTGTGCATAGTCAACATCATCTGAAGCAAAAACATCTTTTAGTTGCTCTGGAAGAGCGACAGTCACTTTCGCCTCTAATGACTTGCCAATTACTTTCGCATTACGCGCTTCTTCTAACGCTTTCAATACATCATCTCGAATAAGCATTAACGTGCCAAAACGCTCACGAAGCGATTTTGTATCGCCCAGCTCGACCGGATCAGGCATATCCGTCAATTGAATACTTTCTTCTTCAACGTTCTCCAAATAGCCCCATAATTCGTCCGTCGTATGCGGTAGGATCGGCGTCAATAATTTAAGTAATGCCATTAACGAATCATACATAACTGTCTGCATTGCACGGCGATGTGGGTGATCCGCTCCTTCAATATAAACAACATCTTTCGCAATATCAAGATAGAACGAACTTAAATCACCAGTACAGAACGTATTGACAGCATGGTACACATCAGAGAACTGATAGTGGTCATATGCTGAACGTACATCTTTGATTAAATCTTGTAATTTAATGAAAACATATTGATCGATCGGACGAAGATCTTCGAATGCAACACGATCTGTTTCCGGGTTAAAATCAGCAACATTGCCGTGCAAGAAACGAAGTGTGTTCCGGATTTTGCGGTACACTTCGGAAACTTGTTTGAAATTCGAATCAGACACGCGGACATCCGCAGTATAGTCGACAGATGATACCCATAGCCGCAAAATGTCTGCACCCAATTGGTTCATGATTTTAGAAGGAAGAATGACGTTCCCTAACGACTTACTCATCTTGCGTCCTTCTCCGTCCAATGTAAATCCGTGGCTTAGCAATCCTTTATACGGTGCAATTCCATTAATTGCAACACTTGTTGTAATAGAAGAGTTGAACCAGCCGCGATATTGGTCAGACCCTTCCAAGTAAAGATCAGCAGGATAATTCAGGTCATCCCGCTCCACTAATACGCCTTGATGAGTCGAACCGGAGTCGAACCAGACGTCCATAATGTCTGTCTCTTTCGTAAAGACTCCATTCGGGCTTCCTTCATGTTCAAAACCTTCTGGTAAAAGATCTTTGGCATCTCGTTCAAACCAAATATTTGATCCGTGTTCACGGAACAATTGCGCAACATGTGCGATTGTTTCATCAGTGATAATCGCTTCTCCATTTTCAGCATAAAAGACCGGAATCGGAACGCCCCAAACACGTTGACGGGAAATGCACCAGTCGCCGCGGTCGCGAACCATATTGTACAATCGTGTTTCGCCCCATGATGGAGTGAACTTCGTGTTCCGGATCGCTTCAAGCAGTTCTGTTCTGAACGACTCGATAGAAGCGAACCATTGAGCAGTCGCACGGAAAATAACAGGCTTTTTCGTGCGCCAGTCATGCGGATAGGAGTGAGTGATGAATGAAAGCTTCAGCAATGCGCCTTCTTCTTCCAACTTTTTCGTTACTTCTTTATTCGCATCTTCGTAGAATAAACCTTCAAACATCGGTGCTTCATCCGTCATGACACCGCGATCATTGATCGGCGATAATGCATCGATGCCATATTGCTTCGACACGTAAAAGTCGTCTTCCCCATGGCCAGGCGCTGTATGGACGCAGCCTGTTCCAGCTTCCGCTGTGACGTGCTCTCCTAACATGACGAGTGAATCACGGTCGTATAGTGGATGTTTTGCGATAACGCGTTCCAATTCTGCCCCTTTTAACTCGCGGATCACTTTGTAGTCATCCCAACCAATTTCATTCGCGACGTGTTCCAATAAATCTTTTGCTAATAAGAATTTTTGGCCATCGACTTCAACAATCGCATATGTGAATTCCGGATGAACAGAAATGCCAAGGTTAGCAGGAATCGTCCACGGCGTTGTCGTCCAAATGATGATCCTTACATCTTCTTCTACGACTCCTAAGCCGTCTTTAATTGGAAATGCTACATAGATGGATGGGGACTTTTTATCTTTATATTCAATTTCCGCTTCTGCCAATGCGGATTCACTTGACGGAGACCAGTATACCGGCTTTAATCCTTTATAGATGTACCCCTTTTTCGCCATCTCGCCAAACACTTGAATTTGTCTTGACTCGAATTCCGGTTTCAAAGTGATATAAGGATTTTCCCAATCTCCGCGCACGCCGATCCGCTTAAATGCCGCGCGTTGATTATCGATTTGCCCATAGGCGTATTCTTCACACATTTTACGGAACTCAGCTACCGTCAATTCTTTACGGTTTACCCCTTTATTGACAAGTGCCTGCTCGATTGGCAAACCATGTGTATCCCAGCCTGGAACATACGGCGCATGAAAGCCCGACATCGATTTATAGCGGACAATCATATCTTTCAGCACTTTATTTAACGCATGGCCCATATGAAGATCTCCATTTGCGTACGGTGGTCCGTCATGCAAAACGAAAAATGGACGTCCTTTTGTCCGCTCTTGTACCTTTGCATAAATATCCATTTCATCCCATTTTGCTTGCATTTCAGGTTCCTTGTTCGGCAAATTGCCGCGCATCGGAAAATCCGTTTTCGGCATAAGCAACGTATCTTTGTAATCCATAGTCTTTTCCTCCTTTTATTTCAGTACAACTTGTTAAGCACTCAACGGGATCATTGAAAAACGACTTCAATAGACAAATAAAAAATCCCCGCCCCCCAAAAAAGGGACGAGGATTATTACTCGCGTTACCACCCTAGTTGCAACAAAAAACATATTCGTTGCCTCTCGAACACCATAACGGGGTGTTTCCGGGATTGCTTTTGGCAATCCAGCTCCAGAGTGATTTTCGTCAGCAATCCAATGACCGGGCTTTCACCATCCCCGGCTCGCTATACGTGAATTGAAGAGTACTCTCTCTTTCAATGCCTGTTTTATGTTATATGATCATTATTATATGCGCGTCGAAAATGAAAAGTCAAGCACGCTTATTCAAGATCTGCCGCTGCTTCCAATTGTTCTGTATCCGGTTCGTATTCAAGCAGCTCTTCCCAATCATCAGTCCGAATCATATCAAGTTGAGCTTCGATGAGCATCCGAAATCTGTTTCTAAAAACTTTCGATTGTTTTTTCAAGTCTTCAATTTCCATCGCAATTTTTCTTGCACGCGTCAACGCCTCATTGACGATACGGTCTGCATTTTTTTCGGCTTCTTTTATAATTAGTTTTGACTCTTGTACAGAATTGCGACGGACATCTTCCGCTGCTTCTTGTGCAATAAGAATCGACTTTTGCAATGTCTCTTCAATTGAATTGAAATGGGAAATTTTCTCTTTTGTTTCCTTCAGGTTATTTTTCAAAGCCTTGTTTTCTTCAAGGACGTTTTCATAATCCTTCATGATCTGTTCCAAAAACTCATTCACTTCGTCTTCATCATAACCCCGGAATCCGCGGCTGAATTCTTTATTATGTATATCAAGTGGTGACAATGCCATCGAATGTTTCTCTCCCTTCCTTTATCCAATTCCATTATACATGCCACGCTGAAAGAAAACAGCAGTTTTCAACTGATTATCAGAAAAATCATGACAGTTTTCCTATCATGAGCCGAATCTTGTCTTTTTTTGTCCTCCCTTCGATCGAAACGATTTTAAACCGTCCGCCCCCCCTAACGGAAAGCATGTCCAGTTCATTTAACTCAAAAGATGTCTGCGTACGAACCGCATGATTCACTTTCACTTTTTCATTTTGAATATATGATGCCGCTTTTTGACGAGAACAATTGACAGCTGATGCAACAACTGCATCCAATCGAAGCGAACTAACAATATGTAGCTCTTCAACATATACATCACCACATTCGATCAATCGATCGACGGAATGCACTTCTTCAATGCGCACATTCGACTTGCCGATCGAAGTGAAGTTTGCACGCAAATAATCTTTCATTTCCTCTGCTGCCGCGAATTGCACTACATCGTCTTGTAGCCTAATATCTCCGAACTTAGACCTGTCTATCCCGAGCGACATGAGTGAGCCTAAAACATCTTTATGTTTTAACGTCATGAATTTTGATGGATAATTTACAGAGAAAACCTTCGTTTGGAAGTCTTCTGGTTCCGGCACAAAGTAATCAGGATAAATTAACATCCTTTTACGTTCAGCATCAGCAAATGCACCTGAGCCTGCTATAGAAAGCCTCGCGCTTCTAACAATTGATTCGATAATAAACTGCTGTCGCGGATCTAAAAAGCCTGTTAGCTTGGGAGTATACGAATCCTCCACCTCTCGCACATAGCTGGCCGCCATCTCGATGAAAGGCTGTTCTTCTTTTCTGAAATGCTGCAGTATTGCTTCCATCATGCTGTCTCTCCAATTCAAAATGCCATTCAATTGATAGAAAAAAATCTCACATAAGTGAGATATAAATTAATTTATATACTTCAAAAATCCCTCTTCTGATCAAATATTGCAGAACAAATATTGCAACGATCGGCGAAAGATCAATCATTCCTAAAGGAGGAATGAACTTTCTGAAGAACCCTAAGTATGGTTCGGCGATTTTCCCTAAAAGCTGGCCGAATTTTGTTTCCCTCGATGCAGGAACCCACGACATTAAAATATAAATGATTAACAGTATGGAATAAATGTCAAGGACCTGAACTAAAATATTGTACACCATATTAAGAATAGCTATCATCTTTTAAAGTACACCTCATCCTATGTTCTATCTTTCAAAATAATCCGAGATGGAGCCGGCCACCTCAACATTTTCTGGTACACATAGGAAAATGTCCGTTCCGATCCTCTGGATGTCGCCGCTAAGTGCGTACACCGTTCCGCTTAAAAAGTCGATAATTCGAATGCCTTGGTCTCTTTCAATCCGTTGCAAATTGACGACCACCGCACGTTTATTGAGCAAATGCTCCGAGATGTCTTGTGCTTCCGCATATACTCGAGGTTCGAAAAGAACAACTTTTGACGATTTTTGAATGCTTTGCAAACTAACGACATTTGGTTTTTGCTGCGTTTCCACAATCGGCTGCTGTTTACGCACAGCCGCTTTCTTCGGGTTCTCTTGAACTGCTTGCTGCTGAGCTGCAGGCTGCTCTGTTGTTGCAGCTTCCTCTTCTTCATCTAAATAAAACCATTTTTCGAATCGTTTTTTCATGCTCATACGTCTCCCTCGCTCTCTGTCCCGACTAATGCCGTTCCGATTCTAACATGAGTGGCACCTTCTTCAATTGCAATCACATAATCATTAGACATACCCATCGATAATTGCGTACATGGAGCATGGCCAAATTGCTTAGAGGAGATTTCATCACGCAATTTACGCAATGACCGAAAGACATTACGGATCAAATCCTCATCTTTCGTAAATGGAGCCATTGTCATTAAACCAATGACACGGATTTTATCGTAATTCGACAATTCTTCAATGAATGACAGCAGTTCATCTGGATGAAGGCCGGATTTCGATTCTTCACCAGAAACATTTACTTGCACAAAGCATTGTACGATTTTCTCTGCTCGTTTTTGTATTTCTTTTGCAATGCTCATTCTGTCTAAAGAATGTAAAACGTCAATTTCATTTATAATGTCTTTTACTTTTCTACTTTGAACGTTTCCGATAAAATGCCATTTTACATTGTCATCGCGGATTTCCGATCGCTTTGAAAGTAGGCCATCCGGACGGTTTTCGCCTACATTCTTAATCCCTGCATTTATCGCTTCTTTTGTTCTCTTCGCAGAAACTTGTTTCGTTACAGCTACTATGCTCAGATCTTCTCGTTTCCGGCCAGCTCGTTCACAAGCGGCATGAATATGTTCTTCAATTAGACTTATACGTTGTTGAATCGTATCCAATACCATCACTACTTTTCATATTATATAAAATTGAGAAACCGCATTACCTGTCGCTTCCCGCTTTGACATTGAAAGTGCAAATCGCCAAAAACCATTTGAAAACATAGCTTCGCATTTGTCCACAAAGCCGTTCGGTATAACAGGTCCGCAAAATTGCAGTTTCATAATTATACTTTGCTTTATTGTATCAAGTGATGGATCACTTATCAATTAGAAGTCTTTAATTATCGGACTTCTTTCCCACTAATACAATATCTTTTCCTATTGTCAGCACTTCATGGTATTTAATTTGCTTCATATCTTTCACTTTTGAATCCATAAAAAAGGATCTCTCCGCCCCACCAACATGTATACTTTCTAACTTTCCATTTTTAATGTCTACAGAGGCATCTTGAACGTACCCTAAAAAAGAACCTTTTTTTACTTCAATTACTTCTTTTTTTTGAAACTCCGAAAATCTCATCTCATTTCCCCTTTCCGCTTGTTATGATCAATTCTTTAGCATTCAGTAATAACTTGCAAATCCTACTTTAAGATATGCGAAACTGACGAAAAAAACGCAATGCATATTTTATGCATTGCGCGGGTGCACGTCATCATTTCTTTTCCATATTTTCACGAACAATTTGAATCGCATTTTTTTCAAGCCTTGAAATCTGCGCTTGCGAGATCCCTAATTCCTTAGCGATTTCCGTTTGTGTCTGTCCTAAATAAAAACGTTTTGACAAAATTAATTGTTGGCGATCTGTCATTTTAGATACAGTGTCTTTTACGGAGACATATGTGAGCCAGCGTTCTTCCGAAACCCTCGTATCTTGCAGTTGATCCATTATATAGACAGGATCTCCGCCTTCCCCATTCATTGGCTCGTGGAGTGACATCGGATCTTGGATGGCGTCAAGGGCAAATAATATATCATCTTCCGGAATGCCCGTCACTTCGGCCAAATCCGATATTTTTGGTTCCTTCTGATGTTCATTGACAAATTGTTCCTTAGCGCGGATCGCTTTATAAGCTATATCCCTCAAAGATCTGGACACTCTAATTGCATGGTGGTCTCGTAAATGCCTTTTAATTTCCCCAATGATCATTGGCACCGCATAAGTGGAAAAACGCACATTATGCTTCAAATCGAAATTATCGATTGATTTTAAGAGACCAATACATCCTACTTGAAAAAGGTCGTCCGCTTGTTCCCCCCGATAAGTAAACCTTTGAACAAGACTTAGGACCAATCGCAAGTTCCCGATGACTAACTCTTCCCTTGCCGATTCGTCACCATTTTGAAGCCGGATAAACGTTTCCCTCATCACTTCATTCGACAGTAATGGCAAATTGGACGTATCGATACCGCATATTTCTACTCTTGTACGTATCATTCGCTTTTCCTCCGCATTCTGTAGATGACTGTAGGAAATAGTCTGTCCATGCGTTTTAAGAATATGCGGGAAAACGATTCGCCAATTTCAACCATCAGGCAATCGGGTGATTGAGACGATCACGTAAATCAGAAATAATTTTCTTCTCTAATCGAGAAATATAGGATTGTGAAATGCCCAATAGTTCCGCTACTTCCTTTTGAGTCATTTCGATCTGTCCAGTCAAGCCAAATCGACATTCCATAATATATCGTTCACGCTCATCCAATGTGCTAATCGCTTCAATCATATGTTGCCTTTCCAGTTTTTTCTCTACATCATCAATAATAATATGCTCATCTGTGCCCAATATATCTGAAAGCAATAATTCATTTCCGTCAGCATCAGAATTCAAGGGTTCGTCGAAAGAAATCTCAGACTTCGTGCGATTCGTTTTACGCAAATGCATTAATATTTCATTTTCGATACAACGAGAGGCATATGTAGCCAATTTAATATTTTTATCGCTTTTAAAAGTCTCAATGGCTTTTATAAGCCCGATTGTCCCTATACTGATCAAATCCTCAATATGTGTATTTGTATTATCAAAACGACGGGCAATATAGACGACTAATCTAAGATTTTTTTCAATTAGCGTGTCTCTTGCATCCATATCACCTTCCATGAAAGCACGAATCGCTTTTGCCTCTTCATCTCTCGATAACGGCCGTGGAAGCGACTCATGTCCTCCTATATAATACGTTCCTCCTTTCTTGAAGAAACTTTTTACGACTGCAAACCACTTTTTTAAACTATGCCACATGAACCGTTCCTCCCTCATTCTTTAGTGATTCCAATGCGGATACGTGTAAAATCGCTTCTGCTCCTTCAGGATAGCGCCGATCTTGCTCTGTCAAGACGATATAGCCCGATTGCAGTTTATCGCCACTGTCGATTTTCCAACAATCAAACTTAAAGCCGACTACCCAGGATGACCCAGATACAGTTTGAAGCTTGACTAGCCTCAATTGTTTTTGAGATGTTTCCGGAAAACTTCGCAAATCAGGAATGCCTTTCGGATCGAATGCTTGTAACGGTCCTTTGAGTTCTTCTGGCATATACGGTTCAACTACCCGATAAGATACGAAATGTACTGGATATCCAGTAAGAGGCTCAGTGCAGCTATTCCCTGTATCAATAAAACCCTCTACAGCAAATTCCTGTTGCCAAATCGACAGGGTTGTAGATACACGATACGAGGAAAGATGGCGGGCTTTTCTTACATCAAGCCATTTGACCTTCAAAAATAATAAGGACACATACGCAATGGATGCATAAATGAAAACAGAGAATAGGTCGTCTTGAAACGTCACTTTATTTATAAAGAACGTTAAAAGCCCTCCAGCAAACATAGCACCGATCAATACGATAACTGACGTTTTCTTCCACGTCTCAATTGTTTTTCCGAAAGCAATACCAGTCATCCCGATAAAAGTAAAAAACAAAATAATAAATGACGATGAGAACAAAGTGACCGGTAACGCACCTACAAAAGAAGCGAACAATAATCGTCCGCGGGAAGCCTGTGCATGACAAATCTTATTGGCGAACAATAGGATTGCAAAATTGAAAACCATATTAATGCCCACGATAATTTCCCCATACATCAGGCCGCCCTCCTTGACCAACAGAATAACACTTGGCCAATGAAATGTTTGTCGGAATGAAGATTTATTTTCATAAAAAATTCGACAGAAAATACCGTGAAAAGTAAAAAGCCTTCAAGCTTGTCCGTAATGGACTTGCCTAAAGGCTTAACACTCAATAGTATATATTCAACGTTCAGCAGCTTATCGTCTTTGGCGATTCCGCAAAAATGTCGGAATGTCCAATGCGTCTTCTTGTTGATTGTTCTGCTGCCGAGTCGGTTCCGGTTGCTGGAACTGTGGAGTTTCCTCTCTGCGCGTATGTGTTTGCGGTGCAGATTGTTGAGGTTCTCTTTGACGAATTGAACCAAAATTGGAAGCTTTCGTTGTTTTCCCTTGGCTCAATTGCTCCTCACTAAACCCAGTTGCAATTACTGTTACTAAAATTTCGTCTTTCAAATCATCGTTAATGACGGATCCGAAAATCATATTTACCTCTTCATCCGATGCAGAAGCTACAATATCCGCCGCTTCTTGTACTTCGAAAAGGCTTAAGTTGGAGCCGCCCGTAATATTCATAAGAACACCTTTAGCCCCATCAATCGACGTTTCAAGCAACGGACTGGAAATCGCCTTCTTCGCAGCTTCTGACGCTCGGTTTTCGCCCGTCGACATACCGATCCCCATAAGAGCTGATCCTTTATTGGACATAATTGTCTTGACGTCTGCAAAGTCCAAGTTAATGAGTCCTGGAACTGCGATCAAGTCGGAAATACCTTGTACCCCTTGTCGAAGTACATTGTCCGCTTCCCTGAACGCTTCAAGCATCGGCGTATTTTTATCAACAATTTCTAACAGCTTATCATTCGGAATAACAATTAACGTATCTACAGATTCTTTCATTGCTGCAATGCCGCCGATTGCTTGTGTTGAGCGTTTCCGGCCTTCAAACGTGAATGGACGAGTTACGACACCTACAGTCAATGCACCTAAGTCCTTTGCAACTTGTGCAATTACAGGTGCTGCACCAGTACCCGTGCCGCCTCCCATTCCTGCTGTAACGAAGACCATGTCCGCGCCACGCAAAGCCTCTTCGATTTGCTCTTTACTTTCTTCGGCAGCTTTTTTACCGACTTCCGGATTTGCACCTGCACCTAATCCACGAGTCAACTTTGCACCGATCTGTAATTTCACTTCTGCATTGGATAAATTAAGGGCTTGGGCATCCGTGTTCACTGCAATGAATTCTACACCTTGCACGCCATGCTCAATCATTCTGTTGACCGCGTTATTTCCTCCACCACCAACCCCAATCACCTTAATGACTGCGAGTGAATCAATATTCGTATCAAAATCCAGCATTTTCTCTCCTCCTAATCCCTGTCAGACCATTTTCAATTTGTGTCATTCAAAAAAACCATCAAAGAATCGCTTAGTCCTGCTCATGAAGTTCGGTTTCTTCTCCTTATCCCTAAGGGGAGCTTTCTTTTTCACAGAGGGAGAATACTCCAATTCATCCGGAAGACTCGCAGTTTGTGATTCTGTATCAATACCAAAATACGTATCTTCCATATTAGCATAACGAATGAGGCCAACCGCAGTAGAATACATCGGTTCGCGCACTCCAATATATTCCGGAGTATGAATTCGAACTCTTGTTTTCAATACATAGCGGGATAATTGCAAGATTCCTTCTAACTTCGTTGTACCACCTGTTAAAACTACTCCTCCCGGCAAATCCCGAATACCCATATGGTACAACTCTTCCAATACGAGGTCGAATAATTCTTCTAATCGGACGCCGATAATTTCCGATATGTATCTTTGGCTATATTGGTCTTTAGAATCAGCACCAATGACAGGAACTTCAAATAACTCATCATCCGATGCATCATCGTAAAAAGCATGTCCATACTGATGTTTAATCTTTCTTGCCTGTTCAGTAGGTGTTTTCAATATGATCGATAAATCTTTCGTAATGTGATCGCCACCAACAGGAATAACCGATGTGGAAATGAACCGGTTATCGCCAAATACGGCAATCGTCGTAGAACCTCCGCCAATATCGATGAATGCCGTTCCATGGTTCATCTCATCTTCTGTTAAAGCGAAAGTGCCGGCCGCCAAAGGTTGCAAATATATTTCCCTAATGACGAGTCCTGCACGCTCTACACAGCGCAAGATATTATGAACCAAAGTCTTTGATGTAGTAATCAAAGTGCCGTCCATTTCTAAACGGACTCCGATCATGCCGCGTGGGTCTTTAATTTCATCATAATCGTCAACGATAAATTGTTTTGGAATGATGTTCACAATTTCCTTTTCAGGCGGAACAGACATCACTTGCGCTGATTTTATGACACGATCCAAATCATCGTCTGTTATTTCCCTGTTCTCCGAGTTTACCGCTACAACGCCTTTGACATCTTGCAAATGCACTCCGTTAGCAGGTATTCCTAAAATGACCTCCCGGATTTGCATACCTGTCATCCGTTCAGCCTGATCAACCGCTTTACGAATGGACTGGACAGTCGCATCGATGTCGATGATCGTTCCTTTGCGGATGCCTGCCGATTGAACGTTACCGACCCCGATGACATGGAGGGACCCGCCATCCACTTCGCCGATTAATACTTTGACTGACGAAGATCCTATATCAAGTGAAACGTAAATTGTAGATTGACTCAATTTTGGCACCTCCTATTTCAGCCCTTATCATACATTCTATTGTATTATCGTCCCGTTGTCTAAATATTTTCGCCATCTATCGCTCAATTCCTTTCAATCGGGAAATTTAATCTTAATTAGCAAATACTTTTCACCTTTTTACAGGTAAATCATGAGGATATTAGGAACTTTTCTTCCGCTCTGTCCATTTCATTAAAAGCGTCCTTCGAATGAGTGCTATATTTTGGAACAACCGAACGCCAAATGCAAAGACAGCAGCTAAGTATAAATCAACGCCAAGATTGACTCCTAAAAATGAAAGACCTGCGGCTAATGCTATATTGAAGAAAAATCCCGAAATGAACACTTTATCATCATACACTTGCTGTAAATGTGCCCGAATGCCGCCAAAAAGAGTATCTAAGGCAGCCAACACCGCAATGGATAAGTAGCTGCTATACATTTGCGGAATTTGAATATCGGATAACAGTCCTAATGATACGCCTATTAATAGGCCTAACAAAGGCAACCACATTGTCATTCCCCTTTCGGCAGCTCTTCCAAATATAGATTCTCATACTTTTCAGCCATTCCATGGATCACAACATCTTTGACAGGTTTGCTAATATCTAAAATTAAGTTATCAAGATAAAAATCATCGTGTATTGAAGAAGCTAATAAATAATTATAAAGCTTCTCACTTTCTGAAATGGTTGATGAGACGATTTTTATCTTAAAAGGGGGTGTGGACACGTTTAAGCCGTTTACTGTTGTCCAACCGTTAATTTCACGGATTGAACTCAATATAGAATATCTTTTTCCATCGATTTCCATATCAATACCTTTGAAGCGGTTCACTTCATTGACGAAACGGGTGAGCAAATCCGGTGCAATACTTGTAATCGGAATACCATAAGCAATACTTTCAGGAGAAGGCTTCACATCGATGACAATTCCTGGACCAGTTCTATCGGTAATGCCTGCCCTTTGCCTAAGCTTGTCCACTGTTTCTGACAGTGCTTTTCCTGTATTTTGCTCATTCATTGATTGGTAGGTCGATAATGTACGATCTAACTCCCTAATTTCTGAAAGCAATTCCGAATGGAGTTTCTTTTCCTCAGCCAACTCTTGCCTTATTGCCCAAATATCTCTTGTATCCCGGATTTCAGGTTGTTTCATCGAATTGTATTGGACAGCGACCATAAAACCGATAATGAGGAGGACGATTGTAAATTTATAACTTATCGATTGTTTCATCCTTCCTCCTCCTTATTTCTTCTTGGATACTTTTTTCAGATGGAGAGTGCTGCTTGAAGCTCCACATTACGTCTCTTCACGCAATGCAGGCATTTTGACTTCTTTCAACTGTTCCAAAGAAACAATAATATTATCATGCTCGAGCTCGTCCATCACTCCGCCTTTTAACTTCAACGATTCTGCTAATACATTTGATTCTCCGATCGCTTCTATTACAAAAGGCGCTGGAAATGTTCTCCCGTCAATTTTTATGACAGGGCCGGTACATTTGATGTAAGAGTTTTCGGATATTCTTTGTCCATTGATCGATATTCCTTGTGCTCCAGAAATTTTTAATTCATTAACAACCCGCAAAACATGGCTTTCGTGAACAATATAGTCATTGGGATTCTGCTCAGTCGGATTATAATCCGCATCTGAGAGCGTCACTCGTACCCCTTGTCCAACCGCAGGAACAATGCCCAAAAGGAGCCGTAAATCTTTTGCTTCGCTTACTAATATTGAATGATCCTCTTCCATCGTTGAAAAAGACTTTTCAGCCTCACGTATTTCTTCTTGTTTGGCAAGAATTTCGTCTGCCAATTCCTTATTTCTTTCTTTTTGCTCGATTAAATCGCCACGATACTGTTCCTCTTTTTGGAATCCTTCAGGTAGTGATGCATCGCGATCTACCCCTAACGTTCGGTAAGAAAAAGCGAAAATGAAACCTGCGACTAAAAAAACGAAAGCATATAAAATATGTCTGCTCTTGTTTTGATCATTGTTCATCTTCTTCAACATCCATATCACTTTCCTCTTTTTTACCGTATAATTCGCTAAACGGGGTAAAAAACGTGCCTACTTCCATATCGATAATCCCTTTCTCATATTCATCTAATTGAGAGGTAATCTCGGGATAGTAAGCCATCTTTTCCGCAAACGTTGGAATGACAGCATGCACTTCATATCCATCATCCATATATGCAGTAATCGTATCTGCGTCATCTTCAGAACCCGTATAAATGATTTCCGAAATCAATTGGAAAACCTCTGCATCCATTTTTAACAATTGGGATGTAATCCGCTTTCTTACTTCCTCGTCATCCACCTTGTTCAAAATTGGTACATTCGGGTTTTGAATCGAATCGGGAAACATTTCACCGTTCTCTAAAAGCAATCCGAAATCATCACCATCTTCAATGTAGGCAACCATCTTCCATTCCGAAATGTTGATCTCGACATCACGCATCCATTTTCTAGTGACCTTTACCTCATCGACTCCTGCTATCGCTGACAATTTTTCTTCAACTTCTTGAGCGTCGAATCCCCAGAAAGGACTGTTTTCACCAATTCCGCTTTCCTCCAGATAGAACTGCTGGTCATAAAGGGTTGCCCCTTTTATGTGTATATCCTTCACCTTACTAAGGGGTGACTGAAAATACAAAAGTAGCAGAAGGGCTAACCCGAAGATGAATAACACGAACAAAAACTTCTTATTTGTTTTCCTTCTCCGTTTTTCTCGCATGGACGGAATTCGGTCTTCAATATCTATCACTTTGTCCATGGTATGCCCTCCTGTTAACTTTCACGTAGTCTTTTTATGAAATGCGAAATGCAGTATCGTCCCAGTTGCCATCCAAGTCGTCAGCAAGGAAGATCCTCCATAGCTTATGAACGGCAAAGTTACGCCCGTAACGGGCAGTAGGCCGGACACGACACCAACATTTAGGAACGTTTGAAAAATGATAATGGATGCCATACCTGCAGTCATTAAAAATGACCGAAATTCTTTTGTACGTATTGCAATGCCAAAAGCCGAAACTAACAAAGCTGAAAATAGCAGCAAAACTACTGTCGCACCGATAAATCCGGTCTCCTCCGCAATGATCGAAAAGATGAAATCGTTTTGTGGTTCCGGCAAATATAAATATTTTTGTCGGCTATTTCCATAACCATGCCCAAACAAGCCGCCCGGCGCAATCGCAAACAATGACTGGATACCTTGGAAACCCGCGCCCAATGGATCACTCCATGGATCGATGTATGACTTAATGCGATCTAATCGATAAGGTGCTGCAGCAATTAGCGCAACGAATGCCCCAATGCCAGCAAATCCTATAAGCGAAAAGAAAGTTAAAGGATATCCTGCAAGAAATAAGACGACAAAAGCAGAAACAATCATAATGACCGCCGAGCCAAGATCGGGCTGAAGCATGATTAGCGCAGCAGGCAATAATATGAGCACAAAATGACTCAGCTTGAAAACTTTCTTGCCTTTTGCTTGCTTCATCACGCATGAAAGTTTTCCGATCAAAGCAACTTTCACAAATTCGGCCGGTTGTATGCTAAAGGGACCTAACGCAATCCAACTTTGCGATCCATTCCGTATAGCACCGATGCCCGGAATCATGACCGCTATAAGCAAGACAATCGTTATGTAATAAAAAACGGTCCAAAAGGTCGGATGTGAAGTTAATGGACTTTTCATCATCATAAACGCTATCAAAATCGAGATTGCCATGTAAACGCCTTGCTTAACAATAAAGGGAGATGAATCAGCGTAATGCACTTGCCCCCAATAAGAACCAGCGGAATGGACAAATATCAATCCGACTAATGACAGCGCCACTGCCGAAATAATAAAAGCCCCCTTCAATTTCTGTTCCAGTGAATGCATCCTTCCGTTTGATGTTTAATAATCCTATTTCACAATTTCATTACTTCATCAATAAAAGCATCTCCACGTTGTTCAAAGCTTTTATACTGATCCCAGCTTGCACAAGCAGGAGAAAGGAGGATCGTATCCCCTTCTTCCGATTTTTCATAAGCGACTGCGACCGCATCTCCCATCGTTTGCACTTGAGTGACATCATCTATTCCACAACTGTGTGCAAATTCAGCAAAGCGCTCCGCTGTTTCTCCTATCGCAATAACAGCTTTCACATGCTCCATATAGGGTGCCAATTCTTCAAAAGAATGTCCTCTATCCAATCCTCCAGCGATTAAAAGCACAGGTGTCTGAAAAGAAGAAAGCGCACTTTTCGTAGCAAGCGTATTGGTAGCTTTTGAATCATTGTAAAATGATCTACGCTTCAATTCTTTCACAAACTGCATACGATGGCGAACGCTTGTAAATGAACCAAGCACGTTTTCAATCGCCGTCTTATCGCAATCGACCAAAATGGCGGCAGCTGTCGCAGCTAATACATTTTCTAAATTATGCGCTCCGACTAATTTGATAATTGAACGAGAAACGAAAGGTTCCCCTTGCCAATAAATCATATGGTCATCAGCAGAAATCCCATATGCAGTTCTGCCCTTCAAAGAAAACGGAATTTTCTGTGCTACAGTTTGTTCTGCATACTGCTCTATTTCTGGCTGGTCTGCATTGTAGATGAAAAAGTCCTCTGCAGTTTGGTTCATCGTCACGTTTGCTTTAGACAATGCATAGGACTCCGAAGTTCCATGATAATCTAAATGTGCATCATATAAATTTGTCCAAATCGCAATCTTCGGCCTGAACTGTTCAGTTCCAGCAAGCTGGAATGAAGAAACTTCCATTACAATTAATTGATCAGGTTCCGCTTTTTCAGCAACAGTACAAGCGACAGTTCCTATATTTCCGGCAATAAGCGGTTTTTTTCCTCCGATATTCAGCATGTGAAATAATAGAGTCGTTGTCGTTGTCTTGCCATTTGAACCGGTAATCGCAATGATTGGCGCTTCGCTAATTCTTGAAGCCAACTCCACTTCTGTCCACACAGGAATTTTTTTCAAAATAGCGTTTTTCACTACTTCGTTATGATAAGGAATGCCAGGATTTTTTACAACAAGTTCAAATCCCCGATCCAAAATATCGTTCGGATGACCCCCACAGATGACCGGGATTCCCCTTTCCTTCAAAAGTGCTGCTTCTTCGTTTCCTTCTTCTGGTGATGCATCATTAACGACTACATTTGCCCCCATAGAAGAAAGTAAATTAGCAGCAGCATAACCGCTTTTTGCCAAACCTAACACTAATACATTTTTTCCTGCAAACTCTGTGAGCTCCTTCATTTACATCACCTCCAATAATACAGGGACGATAGCGGCCAATAATGCAATCCCCCAAAAAACAATGACGATTTTCCATTCTGACCATCCCGACAATTCAAAATGGTGATGAATCGGGCTCATTTTGAAAACCCTTTTTCCAGTCAATTTGAAGCTGATTACTTGAATGATGACTGACAAAGTTTCGATAACGAAAACAACACCGATGATAAGTAACAGCAACTCCTGCTTTACCAATACAGATAGCATGGCAAGCGTCCCGCCAAGAGCAAGCGAACCTGTATCTCCCATAAAGACTTTTGCTGGTTTTAAATTGAAGCATAAGAATCCTAACAATGCACCCGACACAACAAACGCGAACATCGCAATATCATATTGCTCATAAATAAGCCCATAAACTCCGAATGCAGCAAAGGCTATCGTAGATGTACCTCCGACAAGACCATCCAATCCATCTGATAAATTAACTGCATTTGAAAATCCAACTAACCAAAAAATTAAAAAGGCTACATAGAAAACACCTAAATCAATCGCAAAGTCTGTGAATGGTATTTGTACAGTTGTATCAAACGGTCCCATTTTCAATAAGAAAAAGGCGATAATAGCTATAATAATTTGCCCAATCAGCTTTTGAATCGAAGTCAATCCAAGATTTCTTTTCATGACGACAATTATGAAATCATCTAAAAAGCCAATTATGCCGAAGCCTGCTAAAACGATCAGTAAAACAATCGTTTGTGTTGTTAATACATCTTCGAATATGTAAGAAAGAGAAAGCATCGTAAGGATTATAGAGCTCAAGAAGATGAGGCCCCCCATTGTAGGGGTGCCTGCTTTCTTCTGATGCGACTCAGGGCCTTCCTCGCGGATGCTTTGCCCAAATTTCATTTTTCTTAGTAGGGGGATAATGAAAAACCCTAAAACTACTGTTACTATAAATGCGACGATAATAGCCGTCGTTGTCGTTCCGAGTGTCATATTATGTTCTCCTTAACTGTTCTGAAACTTTTAGATCAATTGCGCTCGGTATCGTTGTGTCAAGATTTCTATCCGCACGGATTCCATACCTTTTTAATCTATAAGTTCTATCAAAGGACAAACTTGAAATTCACAGCTGTTTGCCCATCATTGATTCTCTCCCTCTTCCGTATAGACGTGTATGACATCGTCTACACTGATAACCGTATCTGGTGCAGGCATTTGATACTTAATGACATCTCCTTCACCGTGCCATTCAATCCGGTACGTATGGAGCTGCCTTGCCACCATCCCTTTCGTCATTCCTGTCAAATCCGGCACTCGATGAGTGATCGGATCTCCCCATCTATATTCTTTTTCAATTTGTCCTTCTCTTTTCGTAATACCTGCCAAAGGAGCAATCTCTTCAATGATTCTGCCAACGATCGGAGCTGCGATAACTCCACCAAATTGGATCGAATTTTTCGGACTATCTACTGCGACGTATACTAACAATTCTGGGTCGTCTGCCGGAGCAAATCCAATAAACGAAACAATATAGTCCCCATCCTTATATGTACCGTCCACAACTTTTTGAGCAGTTCCCGTTTTCCCTCCTACACGTAGACCATCATTGAAAGCATTTCTTCCCGACCCGTTTGCGACGACGGATTCCAGTGCTTCCCTCACTTGCGAAGAAGTCTCTTCACTTATGACGCGTCGCCGCATTTCAGGTTCGAAGGATTGGATCGTTTCACCCTTATCATTCTTTATTTCCTTCACAATATACGGTCTAAATAAATATCCTCCATTAATGGCTGCTGCAACAGCTTGCACTTGCTGTATCGGTGTTACAGAAATACCTTGGCCAAAAGAAGTTGTAGCCTGTTCAACAGGGCCGAATGCTTCTTTTGAAAATAAAATACCTTTTGCTTCTCCAGCAATTCCCGATCCAGTTGATTCGCCAAAACCAAATTTTCGGATATAATCGTCCAGCTTCTCAGCACCTAATCTTTGTCCGATTTCAATAAATCCTGGGTTACAGGAATTCTCTACAACCTCAAGAAATGATTGATGGCCATGTCCTTCCCTTTTCCAGCAACGAAGCCGAGCATTGGCAACCATTGCGTAGCCGGGATCATTAAAATAATCATTATGCAAATCAATTACTTTTTCCTCTAAACCTGCTGCTAATGTAACAATTTTAAATGTGGATCCTGGCTCAAATGTCATCCAAACCGGCAAATTGCGATTATACACTTTAGAATCAATGCTTTGATAATCCGCTGGATGAAATGTTGGCATCGACGCAAGCGAGAGAATTTCTCCCGTTTTTGGATTCATGATAATGCCAAGCGCTTGCGTTGCATCATATTTTTCCATCGCCTGTGATAGCTCGCGCTCCATTATTTTTTGCATTTCAATATCGATTGTCAGTTCAACAGTCGACCCATTTTCACCTGATTGGAAACCGTCATCGACATGAGGCAACGGAATCGTCTTCGCATCGGTATATAATCTAATTTTATCGCCGGTTCCTTTAAGGATTTCATCATAAGCATATTCGATCCCTGCCAATCCTTGATTGTCGTATCCCGTAAATCCGATAAGCCTTGATAATAGTTCACCTTGCGGATAATTCCTCATAAAATCTACGCCAGTATACAATCCTTCGATTTGCAGCTTCGTTATTTCATCCGCTTGCTCTTTCGAAATATTTTTCCCCTCGGGCGCCAACTTTACCATATACCCTTTCTTGCTCATTTTCTCTAACAGTTTCTCCTGCTCAACACCTAAAATTGGAGAAAGGGCGGCGGCTACCTTTTCGGGCTCTTTATTTTGCGAAGGCATATAATATAGAGTGGGAGCCAAGCGATTCCCAACAATCAAATTTCCGTTTCTGTCATGTATCTCTCCACGAACAGCACCGAAAGGAATTTCCCTATCCCAGTTCTCTTCTGCACGCGCTTTCAGCCATTCATGCTTTATAATTTGAACATGAAAGAGCTTTCCAACGACTGCCAAAATGCATATGAGGAAAATAACGAATACTGCACGCAATCTCTTTTTGGATTGCAAATTTACATAGTTACGCAGCAGTCCACACCTTTCGTTTTTCTACCAACCTATGAATACAAAAGGCTCGCTATTCGTCATCCTCCGATTATCGCCTCTTCTTCTTCCTCATTTTCATCCTCTTCCATCACTTTATAGCGTTCCGACGGGACTTGAAGCTGAAGCACGATAGGCTCTGAAGGATTAACAATGGTACCTGCCGATAAACTTTGTTCGGTAACAAAGCCGTCTCCGTTCAATCGAATATCAAGACCTGATAACATTTTAAATGATATCGCCATTTTTTTCGACCACCCGGAAAAATTTGGAAGGACTGTATCGCCTTTAGTTTCTAAAAATACAACAGCTCCTTTATTGAGCTTAATTCCTTTTTGAGGATACTGATGGTCGATATTTCCTCCTTCCCCAATAAGAACTGGATCATATCCCATTTCCATGAGCTCCGACATTGCCTCTCCGGAATCCTTTCCTGTAAAGTCCGGTAATGTAACGGTAGTAACTTCACCAGCGTTTTCTGGGGCGATATTTAAGTATTTCAAACTACTTTCCATAATAGATGTATACAATTCCGCGACAGGATCCGAACCATACTGCCCTAATTTCAGCTTCGGCTGTTGAACAATAACATAGGTCAACAATTGCGGATCTTCAATAGGTGCCATCCCTAAAAATGAGTAAAGATAATTTCCATCGCCTGACAAATATCCACCGCCTGAAGGCTTTGGAATTTCTGCAGTACCAGTCTTCCCTCCGACTGAATAGCCGGATAACGCAAACTTCCTTCCCGTACCCCTTTCAGATGTAACGGTAGATTCAAGAATTTTGCGGACTTCTTTAGCCGTTTCTGCTGATATCGGCGACTTTCTTTCTTCTGGTTGATGGTCCTCAATCACTTCATCAGTATTCGGATCGATAATTTTATCGATCACATATGGCTTCATCATCTTTCCATCATTGGCAATTGCAGTTGCAGCTTGTATCATTTGCACAGGAGTTACGGTAGAACCTTGTCCATAGGATGTTGTCAGCCTTTCACTTGGGTTTACATCCAAAATGATACCGGGCGCTTCATGAGGAAGATCGATGCCCACTCTTTCACCGAATCCAAATCCTTTCAAATACTCGATAAACGTACGATCTCCCATACGTTCTAATAAATAGGCCATAGATACATTGGAAGAGAGTTGGAATCCTTCCAAAAAGCTGATACGTCCCCACCCAGTCTTATTTACATCCCGGATAACCCGGTCATAAATCGTATATTGTCCGGATTGATATTCAGCTAACGGATCCCATTTTCCTTCCTCAATAGCGGCAGCCAAAGTGAACATTTTCATCGTTGATCCAGGTTCAATTGTATTTTCGACGGCATCGTTCAACCAGTTTTCGGTCAGTCCTTCCCTTGTTCCTGGATGGAATGAAGGCCGTTGGCTCATCGCATAAATTTCGCCTGTTTTAGGGTTCGCTACTATGACTAGCATCTTTTTAGGGGAATACTTTTCATTCACTACATTCATTGCATCTTCAACAAAGTTTTGAATCACTTTGTCGATTGTCAGCTGGATCGTTAACCCGTCTTTTGCAGCGACAATATTCTTTTCCGTTTTCGGAAGGACAAATCCCCATCTATCTGTCTTGTAATCTACTTTTCCATTTGTTCCTGTCAGTTCTTCATTATAGGTTTTTTCCAACCCCATTTTACCGACCGTTTTAACATTTCCATTTTCGTCTTCCTCCCTCATCGCAAAACCGATAAGATAAGAGGCGAAATCTCCATTCGGATAAAATCGTTTCTTATCCTCAATGAACTGGATACCCGTAACTCCTTCTTCCTTAGCAGCTTTCTTGATCGCTTCCATCGTTTCATAGCTAATATCCCTGCCTGCTTTTCCGAACTCGATTTGGTAAGTATCTGGCTTCCGCTCTAATGCAGATTGCTGTATTCGGATCATTTCTTCTTTTTCCATTGGAATATATCGGCTAAGCAAATCCGCTGCTTTCTCGAAGTCTACAACATGCCTTGGCTCTTTGGCGCCTTTTTCAGTCGCCTTTTCACTCAAAATAGCGATCAATCGATAGCTCAATGTATCCGAAGCGATCAGCTCACCATCACGGTCAACGATCTTTCCCCGGTCGGCTCTCAATACTGCTTCCTTCGCATATCTTGCCTCCGCCATTGCAGCCATTTGACGTCCTTCCGCTTGACCAGTAATTTGAATGCTCAATAATCTTCCAAACAAAAGAAAAAAGAGCCCTCCGAAAAAAATGAACATCAGAAAGGCTCCCCATTGAAATCGAAACTTCTTTTTCATCGTCCAGGCACGACCTTTACGTTTTTCTCGTTAAGATTCAAGCCGAGCTCCTTCGCTTTATTCCAGATCACTTCGTATGTAGATTTTTCGCTCACTTGGATGGACAGTTCCGTATTCTGTTTTTCAGTCTCATCAATTTTGTTTGTAAGGAGCTGCACTTCCTTATTGGTATCATTAATTTGTGCCTGCGTATGCAAAATCATCGTCGAAAAAACAACAAGGGCCGTTGCAAATAGCGCGAACAAGAATTTTTCCCCTGTGGAAAAGATTTTCCGGGTTCGACGATTCGGCGAATGTTTCTCGGTTGTTTTCGGACTAACAGGTGTTTCAATATCATGAATAGTATCTGTCTGAAACTTTCTTTGTTCCAATGCCATCTAACAACTTCCCCCTTTTATCTTTTCTCTGCAATTCTTAGTTTTGCGGATCTCGATCTCTTATTCTGTTCAATTTCTTCTTCACTAGGCAAAATCGGCTTTCTTGTCACAAGTTTCATCGTCGGCTCCAACTCCGGAGGAATGACAGGCAAATTGGGAGGTAATTCAGGCAATGATGACGCTTCCTTAAAAATCGTTTTGCAAAGTCTGTCCTCTAATGAGTGGAACGTAATTACACAAATGCGCCCTTTTGGGTTAAGCAGCGTCAAGGCATCTTCTATCGATTCCTCTGCCGCACCCAATTCATCATTCACAGCAATCCTGATCGCTTGGAACACTCTTTTAGCAGGATGCCCACCTGTGCGCCGAGCAGCTGCTGGTATACCTTCCTTAATGAGTTCCACAAGCTCCCCTGTTGTTTCAATCGGAGATGCCTTACGTGCTTCTTCGATTCTCCTCGCTATGCTTTTTGAGAATTTCTCTTCTCCGTAGCGGAAGAAAATTCGAACCAAATCTTCATATGACCATTCATTGACTACTTCAAATGCCGATAATGGAGCATCCATATCCATTCGCATATCTAACCTTGCGTCCTGGTGATAGCTGAATCCTCTCTCCGCAGTATCAAGTTGTGGCGAAGATACACCCAAATCATAAAGGATGCCATCGACTGATGAAATGCCAATTCGTTCAAGCTCACCTTTTAAATTTCTGAAATTCGAATGGATGAACGTCACTTTTGATAAATGTTCTTTTAATGTTTCCTTTGCAGCATGGATGGCAGTCATATCTTGATCGAAACAAATTAGCCTGCCGTCGGAAGACAATTGTTTCACAATTTCCAAGCTATGCCCCGCACCACCAAGTGTGCAATCAACGTAAATACCATCTTTTTTTATTGCAAGCCCTTCGACGGCTTCATGCAGTAAAACTGTTGTATGTTGAAAAATTGAAACCGCCTTCTTTCCAAAAGTAAATAAGTGTAATTAAAAATCAAAGTCGATAATATTCTCTGCGATTTCATTGAATGATTGCTCAGATTCATCATAATACGCATCCCAAGAAGTTTTCGACCATATTTCGATCCGACTTGAAACTCCGATGATGACGCAATCTTTTTCCACTTTCGCATAATCAAGGAGCTGTGATGGAATGTTTACACGGCCTTGCTTGTCCAGCTCTACTTCAGTTGCACCGGAAAAGAAGAAACGCGCAAACGCACGGGCATCTTTCTTCGTAACTGGGAGCGCCTTCAGCTTCTCCTCCAACCGTTTCCATTCCTCCATAGGGTAACCGAAGAGGCATTGATCTAGTCCACGGGTCAGCACAAAACCATCCGAAAGATGCTCCCTAAATTTCGAAGGGACGATCAAACGGCCTTTAGTATCGACAGTATGCTGATATTCACCCATGAACATACTCTTCACCCCACTATATAAATTAAATGTACCACATCCCCCCACATTCCTCCACTCATTTTCATATGAACAATAAAAATATGTCAATAGTATCAAAAGTGGCAGGAGACGGCTAACTGTGATAGGCGTTGGAAGACTAAATACTCATGTCGAGCGGAAATGTCGGAACTTGTACGACCTTGTACTTCGGAAGACTAGAAATAATGGAGCTTTTTGCCTTTTGAAGTAAAGGCAGTCTAAATATGCCTCGGCCTGAGGAAACGTGGCACGAATACATCCTAAATATTATAGAGCTTGTGCACTCATAGCATAGATTTGTGCGTAAAAGTGTTTTCACACACAAAAACACCTTTCCAGATCATCCGGAAAGGTGTTTTTCAAAATTATAAATAAACGATTTGATGCTTGCCATTCATTTCAAACGGCAGTTGCAATAAATTTTTTATTAAATCTGGCCCATACGTATTCATGAATGAGTATGGAGTGTAAATTCGTTCTTGCAATGAACCGTCGACATATAATTGCCCATCTAAAAGCTGATATTTGCGAAGCGCTGTTTCATGCTTACGGAGCAGTTCATCTTCTGCCTTATTCCGTAAAAACTCGAACTGTTTTTTATGATAATCAAGATTCTTTTCAACAATCGGCAGCAAGCCATCGCTCACTTCACTCGTCAATATTTTATATTGTTCTTCTAAATCTTTTTCCATTTTTTGAACCATCTTATCGAACCGCTCGTTTTTCAATGTTTCAATAAAACGATCTCGCTCTTCCGCCACTCGCCCTTGCAATACATCCTCCACTGTCAATGAAACATCTGACAAAGCCTGAGTTGCTTTGGAAGTTATTAGAGTAATCGACATTCTTGGAGTAATGATTGGCATTTTTATGTCAAAATGATGAAATGCTTCTTTTAGCAAAGCCCAATAAGCGATTTCTCCAGGCCCTCCTACAAACGAAAGGACAGGGAAAATCAAGTCTTGCATAATCGGACGTGTTGCCACATTATTACTTAACAGCCACGGTTCATTTTGTGCAATCTCAAGCATTTCCTTTTCCGTCTTTCGGAAGCCTATCTGTTCATTGACAAACTTTCCGTCTTTTATCGACAAGAGAACTCTACCCGTTTCATGGACGTAAAATAAATTAGCTGCCGCTTCTTCAGCATAAAGAGGTTGACTAAATCCAAAGTTGCAATATTCCTCTTCCTTCTGAACGATTGAACTTGAGATCGCAGCAGCACCTTCGATCATCTGCCGGAAGTATGGCGACTCTATTTGACGCAGCGTCTTATAGGCAGAGTCAATGAATAACAGCCCTTCTTCTTGGAAAAATCCGTTCATTAGCCGGACAAAAAATTGAGTGAATGTCTTTTCTTGTTGCGCAGCAAATAACACGTCTTGCAATAAGTCCTTCGTATATTCAGTCTCACCGAATTTTTTAAACACCTCTTGCAAATAGGTGGTCATCTGTTGTTGATCGTACTCCGCATCAGAAGCCATCCATTTCAACACAAATTTTTCTTCGTATTGCTGCTTAATCGCTTTTCCATTTAATTCGGTATAGACGTGGTTAATCTCAGCTAAATCATGGTCTTCACCAGCAACCCAAAAGACAGGGATAACAGGAACACCTAATTCTTTTCTTTTCTGTTTAGCCAATAAAATAACTGTAATCGCCTTATGGACGGAATAAAGTGGACCGGTCAAAATCCCGGCTTGTTGACCGCCTATAACAACAACACCGTTTTCCTTCATTTCAGTGAGATGGACCTCCGCTTGCTCAGAAATCCCAAACGGTTCCATGAACGATCGGATAGTCGCTGAGAGTTTCTCCCGTTGAAATGACCTCATTTTTAGTTCTTTCAACCGTTCTTTATAAGACGTTTCATTGTTTTCATAATCAAAAAAAGTATGTATGAATTGCTGATCCTCAAAATATGACTGTAAAACTTTATTACCTTTCAAAGCAATTGATTCGATTTCCATCATTCAAGCCCCTTTTTCCTTCTGTATGAACAGAGTATAGCATTCAATCTCACTTGAATGAAAACATACGCTTACTAACTTTATTCTTTTAAAAATTGACGTTATTTCGTATAAGAAATGACATTCAGAATTACACCAGCAGCCATTAATACGACATAAGCCGCTGTGAGCAAAAGGAAATAAAGCCTCCATGTTTTTTGGAGCAAACGTAGTATCTTATATTCTTTGACGCGAAAACGTTCTAATATCGCGTAAATCATCCCAATTAACATTGCAATCCCAGCTAAATATATTCCTGTTCCCCGTCCAAAAACGGCCACGGATAAAGCGTATACCGATAAAAAAAGAAAGGGAGTCGTCACGTCAGCAGCTCGTCCAATATATGTAGCAGGCGCTCTTCCGAACTTCCTCACGACAATTAAGAATACGAGTGCAATAAGAAATGGACAAAGTACGAGAATTCCTGCAAAGAACGAAAGTATAGAGCCCAAAATCCGTCACCCTCTTCCATTTATAGCATGAAGCATTTGCTCTAATAAAGCGAGTGTCGGAAGCGTCTTGCCATTGTTTTTCGCTAATCTTAAGATCGGAGTGACGATCGTATCAATTTCCATCACATTGCCATTCATTCGATCTTTAAGCATTGAGGAATGGTTCATCCTTGTTTTTTCGCAAACTGTCAACAAATCTTCCAAAGGCAAAATATCCGGCATTTCAGCGATTCCATTGTTCATTTCCTCATACAATTGCAATAAAATAGTTTTGCAATGTGGATTTTCAAGCAACTCACCGTTTCTCACTTGCAACATAGCAGTTAGGGGATTAATCATGCAATTGATCAGTGTCTTGCGCAAAATAATTTCATCGGCGCTATGGTGATAATCAATGGGGAAATTTGGAGAAGCCGCCTGTTCCATAAAATCAAAGCCTATACCACCATTTTTTGATGCTGCTATTTTCAGCTGCCCAACTCCGTTATGCGAGCACGTCCTCACATCGAGCCGCTCCGCTCCATGTTCAACAGTTGCAAAGTACAATTCAGGCAAACCGCTTTTTCTTGCATCTTCGACATGCGCCATGCCATTTTGCACGAACAGAATAGGATGCACCATTTCTTTTTCCATCAGCAATTTCAAAATCGGTTTAATGCCCGCATATTTGACAGCGACAATCCAAGGAACATTATACGGCAACTTATTCGGGTCAGAAAAGGCTTCAACATTGAAAGTCCCCGTTTTCCCATTTACGATGCGCTGTATTCCATTTTCACGAATTTGCCTCGCAGCTTCTTCTTTTCTAACAAGAAAACCGACCTTCATGCCAGCCTCACATAAATAACTCCCAATCAGCATGCCGATCGCCCCTGCACCGGCTATGACAATATCCATCCTCTTTCCCCCTTTTCAACAGGGCTTCCAAAGCGGAAACTCTCAACTCGTTTAACAAACGCTCACATACTGGAAATCGAACAACGTAGCGTTCAATATGCCGTATTTCTAAGCCCTTTGCAGAAATAAACGAACTCCCGACATTACGAATTTAAGCTGCCTTCTACATGGCAAGCGTTATGAAGCTAAGCTGAGAACATCCCTTCCTTATAACGAAAACCCTAAAACGCCTGTAGCTAAAGTGAAAATATACTTATCTACAGTCTGAGGGCCTCCATAACGGAAGCCCTCTCATTTTGCTTAATTCAATTATACAGGATAAACCGGATGTTTTTTAGGTGGTAACGGAATATCTTTTGAAGAATAAAATCTGAATCGATCCGATAGGACAGAGCGTAAATCCGATGGCGCGATAATCTCGTCAACGATGAGTTCCGAAGCCATCTTATATATATCAATTTCAGCTTTATATTCTTTATGCTTTTCTTGTACGAAGGCTATCCGCTCTTTCGGATCTTCGATTGCTTCGATTTTATTCGAATAAACAGCATTGACTGCGGCCTCTGGACCCATGACAGCTATTTGAGCGGTTGGCAGCGCGATGCAAACGTCCGGCTCGAATGCAGGACCCGCCATCGCATATAGGCCAGCACCATACGCTTTGCGTACTATGACAGAGATTTTCGGCACAGTCGCAGAACTCATTGCCATAATTAACTTAGCTCCATGGCGAATGATGCCGTCCCGCTCCACTTTCGTTCCAATCATGAAGCCCGGTACATCAGCTAAGAAAAGCAACGGAACCGAAAATGCATCGCAAAGGTTTATGAATTTCGCCGCTTTGTCTGCAGAATCGACAAATAATACACCACCCTTTACTTTGGGCTGGTTAGCGATAATGCCGACTGGCTGGCCATCAATGCGTGCAAGCCCTGTAATAATTTCAGGGGCAAACAATTTCTTCACTTCGAAAAAACTATTTTCATCAATAATCGCATCAATCGCTTCGTACATATCAAAAGGCGCGTTTTGGTTTTCAGGGATAATCTCTTCCAATGAACGGCCTTCTTTCGCAGAAATCGACCCTCGAACGGGAGGCATTGCAGTAAAATTAGAAGGGAAGAAATCAAGATAACGGCGTGCCTCTTCGATGGCCTGTTCCTCACTCGTGCACAAGACATCACCACAGCCACTAACGGAACAATGCATTTTAGCGCCGCCCATTTCTTCCAATGTCACTTTTTCACCGATTACTTTTTCCGCCATTCGCGGAGATCCTAAATACATAGATGCATTGCCTTCCACCATTATGACAAGGTCACAAAATGCAGGTATATACGCCCCACCTGCCGCCGATGGACCAAACAGCAAACATATTTGTGGGATGAAACCTGATAGCCTCACTTGATTATGAAAAATCCTGCCCGCACCACGCCGATTCGGGAACATATCAAGCTGATCCGTAATACGTGCCCCAGCAGAATCGACAAGGTATAACAGCGGCACTTTATTCTTTTCCGCCACTTCTTGAATTCGAATTATCTTTTCGACAGTCCGGGCTCCCCACGACCCCGCTTTGACAGTCGAATCATTCGCCATGACGCATACAGTTTGGCCGTTCACTTTCCCCATTGCTGTGACAACACCGTCAGCTGGCAAATCATTCGCTTCACAATTTGCAAATTTACCATCTTCAAAATATGTGCCATCATCAAATAACAGCCGTAACCGTTCTCTTACAAACAACTTATTCTGTTCTTTCAGCTTCTCATGATATTTCGGATGTCCTCCAGATTCTATTTCTCTTACCCTTTTTTCCAATTGCTCATTATAACTTGTTTGCTCTTTCATATTCGTCATCACACTACCCCTCCTGATCGAACATCTATCGGCAACTATTCAGACTTTTTTTATGCCTCAATTACCGCTAAAACATCTCCTTCATTGACGAAGTCTCCCACTTGGACATTTATGGCGGAAACTTTTCCGGCACTTTCAGCTTCGACCGGGATTTCCATCTTCATAGATTCGAGGACGATTACCGTTTGGCCGGCTTGAACCTCTTCTCCTACCGCGACATTCACCGTAAATACTGTACCAGCCATTGCAGCTTTCAATTCACCCATTTTGAACTTCCTCCTTTTTGTCTGCCAACCACTCCGAAACAACATTTGTATTATATTTTCCTGAAATAAAATCTTCGGCGTTTAAAAATTCTTTAAAGAATGGAAGATTTGTTCGCAATCCGTCAATAGAAGCATCTTTAAAAAATGCGGAGGATTTGCGAAGCGCCTCTTCTCGATTAGCCGCATGAATGATTACCTTAGCAATCATCGGATCATAATACGGCGTTACCATTTGGCTTTCTTCATATCCTTCGTCAATCCGGATACCATCTCCTTCTTCCCAAGTAATTTTTTCAATTTTCCCTGGAGAAGGCATGAATGTTTCAGGATTTTCTGCGTAAATTCGATATTCAATCGCATGTCCTGAACTCTTTAATGCTTCTTGATCTTTAATAGGCAATTCCTTTCCGCGAGCCACCTCGATTTGCCATTCCACTAAATCTAAACCAGTCACTTTCTCTGTCACTGGATGCTCTACTTGCAATCTAGTATTCATTTCAAGGAAATAAAAATCGTCATTTCCCGTTAAAATGAATTCGACTGTTCCTGCGTTTTTATAGCCTATCGCTTTTGCGGCATCAATCGCAGCTGCAAATATATTGTTTCGGGTCATTTCACTCAACTGTGGTGATGGAGATTCTTCGATCACCTTTTGATTTCTTCTTTGGACTGAACAGTTCCGTTCAAATAAATGAACGACATTTCCATACGCATCACCAAAAATTTGAATCTCGATATGACGGGCATCTTGTATAAACTTCTCAAGAAATACGACATCATCGCCGAAGTATGCTTTAGCACGATTTTTAACCGTTTGAAATTGTTGACTGAGCGCTTGCTCATTTTCACAGCGAACCATACCAATGCCTCCGCCGCCTGCACTCGCCTTCAACATAATGGGATAGCCGATGTCTTTTGCAGCAGCCATTGCTTCTTCCAGAGATGCTACACCTTCATCCGTTCCAGGCACAACAGGGACATTTGCCTGCTGCATTGCCTTGCGTGATGCAATTTTATCGCCCATCATTTCAATCGTGTCTGCATCTGGTCCGATGAATACGATTCCTGCATCTGTAGTTTTACGTGCAAAATCCGCATTCTCAGATAATAAGCCGTACCCCGGATGAATGGCATCCGCATTCGTTTTTTTCGCAATTTCAATAATCTTGTCGACTTGTAAATAAGATTGTTGAACAGGACTTGGCCCAATCTCATACGCTTCGTCAGCTTCCTTAACGAAAGGGAGTTGCCTGTCAGCTTCCGAATGGACAGCGACCGTAGCAACTCCGAGCCGTTTGCAAGTTCTAATGATTCTGAGAGCGATTTCCCCACGATTCGCTATCAAGACTTTTTGCATATCAATACCCCCAAGCTGTTTAAAGTGAACTCCCACCCACTTATAGTGTATACGATATATGAAACCGTTTTCAACTATTTATCTGAATTACTTTAATAGTCGTTGTAGTACTATCTATTTTTTTTAGATAGAAATGAAGCGACAGCTTGATGATGCGCTTCGCTCTCCCAAAGAATCGCGCATTGTTCAGCTTCCTCCATCATTCTGCTTTTTAAATCCGTGATTTCATAGCTCCGGATCGCAACTTTTTTATATGCCCTATGAACCGATGGATGAATGTGCTTCATGTCGGCAAGGAAATGCTGCAGCCCGTCTTGTATATCCCCTTCATAGATGTGCGTCGCCCAACCGATCAACTCAAGCTCTTGAGCATTATATATTTTCGCCTCAGATAAAAATCGCATGAAAACATCTTGTCTCCCCATTTTCTCTAATAGCAGTGTACTACCACCCCAACCACTCGTAATATTCAACGTTCCTTGAATGAAACCTGCACGAGCGGTAGAAGAAACGACACGGTAATCACAAGCTGTTGCAATTTCACAGCCCCCTCCGACTGCTGTCCCGTTCAAAAGAGCGATAACAGGCATTGGAAGCGTTGCAATACGATATAAAAGACCCGTCATCCTACTTAGCATCGGCAATGCCTCTTGAGCAGTCATGAAACTATGAAACTCCGATAAATCTCCGCCAGAACAAAATGCTTTATTCCCTGTTCCAGTAATGACAGCAAATGCAACTTCTTTGTCATGTTCGATTTGATCCAAAAATGACTCTAAGCCTTCCATGACCTCATTATTAATCGCATTTCTCATTTCTGGCCGATCAATTGTGAAAATAGCAATCTGGTGTTTAATTTCAATTTTATATACCATAATAACCCCTCCCCAACGGATTGTATGTAAAAAAGACCACCAGAGCCATGGTCTCTAAGTGGTCTTCATTTATAGCCGAATCTTGATTATTCGCCTACAACGTCTTTTCCTTTGTAATGACCGCAAGATTTGCAAACGCGGTGTGCCAATTTCATTTCGCCGCAGTTTTCACAAGTTGTCATACCAGGTACTTGTAATTTAAAATGCGTACGGCGAAGTCTTTTTGATGTTTTAGAAGTTCTTCTTTTTGGTACTGCCATTTGGGGCACCTCCTTATAATTACCTATTCCTTGTCAGAATCAAAAAAGTTCGCTAACTTTGAAAGCCGCGGATCCACTTTCAGACCCTTCTCTTGCTGCTGTGCATTATATTCCTCATCAGTCGTGTAGGACCAGCCCTTACCTTCTGCCTTAGTCATTTCTTTCGCTTTTTCGCTAAAAACTTGCAAAGGCACTTCTAAAAGAATAAGTTCTTCAAAAACAGGCGTTGGATCTACGACTTCCCCAATGACAGGATGAATCGTATCATCCGCCGATAGGATTGTCTCGTCCCAACTGAATTGCTCATCGGTTTCAATTACAAAAGGATAGTCGACGTCTTCCCATGTCCTTGAACACGGTAATACCATCTTCCCTTCCAATCGAAAATGACAAGTCAATTTTTTGGAGCCAATGACACAACTGCCAGTAACATGAACAGGCTGAATATCCCGGATTTCCGGATTCCGTTTTTTAACGGCGGCAAGGTCGACCACTTCGTCAAGCGGCATCGCACCTTGTCTGTATTTCTGTAATTGATGAATGGACCATTTCATGTCTACATCACCTCAAGACAACACTGTTGATTATATAATGGTTAAAAAGGGATGTCAAGATATTTTCTTGTCACCCAAACGGTGCTAACTTATAATTAAACTACATTATAACGAAGGGGTGATGAAATTGAAAGCTACAGGGATCATTGTCGAATATAACCCTTTACATAACGGCCACGTATATCATGCTGAACAGGCAAAAATTACAACCGAAGCCGATCTTGTCATCGCCGTAATGAGCGGCAATTTCCTACAAAGGGGAGAACCTGCATTTGTCGATAAATGGGCAAGGGCGCAAATGGCATTGTCTTCAAATGTCGATATCGTTTTTGAATTGCCTTATCGGTTTGCGACAGCTCATGCCCCTTTATTCGCCAAAGGAGCTGTCCAATTGCTGCAAGCTGCGGGTTGCGATGCATTTTGCTTCGGCAGCGAAGAAGGAAGCATCGATGCATTTACGAACAGCCTGACGTTGCTATCAGAAACCGAAGAACAATACGAAGCAGCAGTAAAACAAGCGGTAGCTGCAGGCATAAGCTATCCAAAAGCCTTAAACGAAGCTTATGCAGCTGTGAGCAATGATACAAAAGCGAATGTGAAACTTGCCGATTTATCGAAGCCGAATAATATTTTAGGCTTTCACTACATGAAAGCTGCCGAAGACATTCGTTCTAATATGAAAGCTGTGACAATTAAAAGAATGGGAGCCAATTACCACGATGACGCTGAAGAAGGCAAACGCATCGCAAGCGCAACTGGCATCCGGAAATCATTTTTTGAAACAGCAGCACTAAGTAAGGTTACAGGCTTCATCCCCCCCATTACAAATAACCTATTGGAGCGTTGGCAAACGACAGGAAAATCATTTGGTAGCTGGCAAACCTTCTATCCGCAGCTGCGCTTCATCATTCTAAGAGATGGCCCTGAACGTTTGCGTTCAATCGCAGATGTGACCGAAGGAATTGAAAACTTGTTTTTTAAGGCTGCACAAAAAAGCGATACGTTTGAGGATTTCATGTCAACAGTAAAATCAAAACGATATACGTGGACACGCATACAACGAATGCTGGTCCACATTTTAAACGGATTCACATATGAAATGAGAGAGCAAATGGAGATGCCATCTTATTTACGCCTTTTAGGTATGAGCCAAAAAGGGCGTTCTTATTTACATGAGCAAAAAAAGAATTTTTCTTTGCCAGTCGTTAGTAAAGTCGCAGCTATAAAAGACCCTTCTCTTCAAATGGACTGCACTGCTTCTGATATTTATGCAATTGGCACAGCTAACAACAAAGGTCATATAGAAATCGGAAAGGACTATTCATCCCCTCCGATCATAGCTAAATAAATTATTTTTCTTCCAATTGACGTAAATAATTCAGCGCATCATCCACTGTCTTCACTGGCACGATTTTCATCTTCGTGCCTATTTTCTCTCCCGCCTTTACCGCTTCTTCATAGTTGCTCATAATGCCTGGATTCAATTTTTTAATTTCATCTGTTAATTCATCATCCGGCGCGAAAAAGATTTCAATCCCTTGCTTATCAGCAGCCATCACTTTGAAATCCGCTCCACCGATACGACCAACCGTTCCGTCTGGCAACATTTCGCCAGTACCAGCTATGTTATAGCCTCTCGTCAAATCTTCATCTAAAAGCTGATCCATAATTTCAAGCGTAAACATGAGTCCCGCAGAAGGACCTCCGATTTCGGCAGTTTGGAATTTCACTTCCGGGTCGGTCTTTAACTCGCGATCTTCCTGAAATTCAATACCTAACCCTGGCCTGCCATTTGAGTTCGGCAGTTCAGCTAATTGAATAGGGACTTCAATCGTGTCTCCTTCTCTTTCAACTGTTAAATCAACGATATCGCCAATATTTTTGGTTGCAATGAGTGAAGCGAATTGCCCTTGCTCATTGAGGGGAGACCCGTCTATCTTCCTAATTTTATCGCCCGCTTCCAACTTTCCATCTGCCGCTCCTTCTGGAAGCACTCTTACGACAAATACTCCATCATATCGAACATCTACTGGAATGCCCGCTTTTTCAAAAGCGACTGTAATCGCGTTGAATTGAGAATCGGACATCATCTTTAATTGACGGATATTATATTCTTTCTCATTCTCACCTTCCCTCCGCACTTTATTGATCGGTAAAACTTTCATCCGATCGGAAAATTTGGATAGCGCATAAGAGAAAGGTGTTGCTTTTGTAATCGCTATCGTCATTAAGCTGAATGTTCCTTCATCGTCTTGATCTCCACCAACAACTTCTACAATTGGCGCTAAATCGTATGCTCCGCCAGGTTTTGATATGTAGTAATTTAGCGGATAAAGAAATAAAAAAGATGCGATGACAAGCATAGCAACAATGAGTCCAAGTCTTTTCATTTTCATTTTCATACACCTCCATTAATAGCCTGTACTGTCTGAACATATATATAAGTGGGCAATAGAAAAGCGGAGGCGTAAAGATCGATTGACCGATCGCAGCATACCATTGATGTGCCAAATATGTGCTTTTCCACAATTAACCTAATCACTTTTAATAGTGTACCATCAGAAAAAAATGTAATAAAGGATTTTCCTGTTATCGAAACAATTGTTGAAGGGAGTCTATGCATGAATACCTTAGCAGCCTTCATGCTTGTGAAAGTTCCATGGTCAATTTAATCATTATTTGGGGCATGATCATATTATTCATATTACAGCCTGGCGTTGCACATGATGGAGCTGAAGCTGGTGCCTATTTATTTTTACATGCGTTATTGCCATATTTGCTACCATATATCATTCTGACCCAATGGCTACTGAAAATGCCTGTAAGAAATCCAACGGCAAAAAGATGGAAACGCTATTCAAAAGCCTATGTATTGGGCTCTTTCGGCGGTTTTCCAGTCGGAGCAGTTACCATTACGGAAATGGTGAAAAACGGTGAATTATCTCGCCGGGAAAGCGGCCTTCTTTTAGCGGCTTGTCATGCTCCCGGGCCTATGTTTATCTTAGGATTCGTCGGTACTGAATTGTTTGACAATCCGTTATCAGGCTGGAAATTGCTACTCGCCATCCATATTGCAAACTTGCTATTCTTTTGCCTCACTCTATTGTTATTAAAAAACAATAAAGGAAAACGCGATCAAAAAAACATTGACTTGGAAAAGAAAACGAAAAGTGCCCCTTTGTTAGAAGCAATTAAAGAAAGTTCCGGCGTCATTATTTTAGTAGCTACGACTGTCATATTTTTTTCATCCTTAGGAAATGTACTAACAACCGCTGCTTCAACTGCATTCACCGTCGACTTAGGAATCGCAAAAACAATTGTTCTCTCCATTTTCGAAATGACTTCAGGAGTCCAATCGGCAACGGATCATTTTTACAATTACCCGATATTCCCTTATCTTATCGCTTCTATTATCTCTCTGAACGGATTAAGTATTCATTTGCAAGTATTTGTTATTGCTAAATCCGTAAATACGCCGCTCATGCCTTATGTCTTCAGCCGGATATGGAGCGTAGTCGCCGTTCCTGCTATTCTTTATCTGTTCATGTAAAAAGGCTATCAGGAATATTACAGCTTTTCCGGACAGCCTTCTACTTTTTATTTTTTGTTGAATTTGTCATTTAAAGCATGCTGTACGACAGGAGGAACAAGCGCTGAAATATCTCCTCCGTATTGAGCAACTTCTTTTACAATGCTTGAACTTAAAAAAGAATATTGATTGTTCGTCATGACGAAAAATGTTTCAATGCTCTCGTCTAACATACGGTTCATTGATGTGATTTGCATCTCATATTCAAAATCAGAAACAGCCCTTAGCCCACGAACAATAGCTGACGCACCTACTTTATGGGCATAATCCATTAACAAACCGGATGATGATTCAACTTGCACATTTCCGAACTTTGCGGTCACCTCTCGGATTAGCTCAATTCGCTCTTCTACAGTAAATAATGGATTCTTGGATGAATTGTTCATAACCGCCACACGAACTTCAGTAAACACTTTAGCCGCCCTTTCGATAATATCGAGATGGCCATTCGTAATTGGATCAAAACTTCCTGGTACTACTGCAATTTTAGACATATTGCAACCTCATTTCATATAGATGGATATTGCACTGCTCCCGTAAACTGGGTTCTTTTCTTTTATGAACGGTCCATAACTTTCCGGCAAGGTTAATTGCTTATCATGCTCACAGACAATGATTGCATTGTCATTCAACAATCCGGCTTCGTACATTTCCATAACAAAGTTGTAGTATTCCGTTTTTGCATATGGCGGATCAACGAAAAGCAAATCAATCGCAACGGACGATGCTTGCAATGTTTTCACGGCATGCTTTGCGTCATTCCGAAAAATATGTACAAATTCTGTAAATCTGCATTTCTCGATGTTTTCTTTAATAATGGCACATGCCTTATTGTTTTTTTCAAAAATATAAGCAGTATCCATACCGCGAGATAAAGCTTCGATTGAGAGGGAGCCGCTACCGCCAAATAATTCTACGACAACTCCCCCATCGAAATAAGGGCCGATCATATTGAAAATCGATTCTTTCACTTTATCCGATGTAGGTCTCGTCGAATTGCCTGTCAACGATTTTAACTGTGTACCTTTCCGGCTTCCTGAAACAACTCTCAAAAATTCCCACTCCTTAGATCACTGTTTGTTCAATGACGATCGAATCCTGTTTTTCTTGCACGATTAAATGGAATATGCGCCTTAAAGCATTTTCTTCAAAATAATAGCGTCCGCCGATTTTTTCGTAAGGCATTGAAGTGACTGTATGTTTTTTATCTTCATGAACATAAAATGGGTCTCGTAATGAAAACCGATACATTTCATCGTCGTTTTGCACGTATAATGACCTGTCATTGGACGTTACGTCATATCCGAATTGTGCAAAGAGCTCCTTCGCTGGATAGTATTTCTTTCCATCTTTTAGAATGGAAGCAATATTATCTTTCGGCTCTCCGCCGACAATTATCTGGCGAGGATCTTCAAATAGAAATGGAAATGACCCTTGTAAATTGTTGCGGATAAAAGATGTGTTCATATCAGCTACTTTACCGATTGCTTCATCTAACATTGCGGCATGTAAGCGAGCGCCCATCGGTTTGCTTTGCAATGACTCACGTAACGAGACCATTTCTTCATCCGTCATTCCGGCAGTTAAATCGGTAAACAGTTTCTTTGTTTTTTCAGTGCCTACAGGAGAACCGTTAAGAATGGAAGCTGCGATTTCTCCAGTAAGTATTTCATTTTCAGGTATTGTATAGCGGAAACGGATCGCTTTTTTCAGCAAAGGTGTTTCATTCTCCTGAGGTGGCTGTCCTGTAATAACAAATCGATCCGAGTGCAAATCCTTTGCTCTATTTCTTTGAACAACAGTTAAATTCGGGACGTTGAAAGAAGTGAGCAGTTGGTCGATGCCTTCATAACTTTCTCCGTCAAGGTTTTGTCCATAGACAGTTAACGCATTGCCTTTATAAGCAATTGGCAATACTTCTTTTTGCCAATAAAGATCGGTTATTTGTCCATCTCCCTTGTATAATGAGTACTCAATCATTTCCATCTGCTTAGTGCCGATCCAATTTAATCCGCTAATCCAAATGCCGCCAGAGTTTGTTTCATCTGTCAAGTGCATTGTTGTCGTTTCAGGCAGTGCATTCCGAATCGCTGCAAATGGCTCTTGAAAAAACATCGTATCCTTGTTCGCTGCTTTTTTCGGGATTTCGTATGTAATAGATTGAGTCTCCTCTTCCCCTTTGGAAAAAGCGATTAAACTTTCATTCAGCCTTGAACAGGAAGCATAATTCTCTGTATCGCATTTACGGTTCACACTATCTTTTGGCCAAATGATTTCTGCCCGCTCCGGGCCTAAATTTTCAAATGTATGCCGAACGACCAAAGAGTGTTCTCGATTGATTACTTCTATCTCTTGGCTATATACTTCATGCTCCTTACTCTCCTGAGCATCCCACGCATCTGCCATTTGGATATATTGCATATATACTAATACGACATTGATTACTAATAAAAGGACGATTGTCCTTATTGCAAATTTCATTTTCTGCACCTCGATGCGCTTTGATAGATGATAGTTATTATGTACAATGGTATGATTCCTATAACAAACGCTTTCTATTGAACAAAAAGCGTGATGATTGCGTTATCGCATTCAACTTTTAAAAATACGAAAGGCAGTGTATCCATGCTACAGCAAACTTTTATTGAATTAGGCGGAGGATATGGAGACGTCTATGAATTAATTGAACTAATTACTACAAATCAACCGCGTTTACATCGCACGTTCATCTTCACTCATGAAAACGAAAGCGGGCAGTTCCTCTCATTGGCAGCCGCTTTCCGTCCCGCTGGAGAAAGTAAATTTATGCCCATTTATATTTGCAGAGAAGGCATCCAACAAAAAGGGGATGCTGTGCCGGCTCGGAGACGGCTGTTTGAAGAAGCCGCTCTTCATTGCGGATCAAACCCGGTTATCATCCCATTGAAACACTCAACAGAGTTTGCGGATGTTAAATTATTTTATCAATACATCATCGGCATACTTCGCCTGAATCATTTGCTCCCTCCGCTGCAATGATCGCTGAATAATTTACAGACCGATTTTATAGTCGTATTCTTTCGCTTTATCCGGCTTAGCATTCTCATATTCCGTTTTCACAAATGGACGGTATGAAGGCACAACTTTTTTTACAGAAGGCAGACGCTCGATTTTACGCATCACTTCTTCCACTTCTGCCTGATCGCAATAAAGGACTACATATTTCATCTTTCTTGAAATATAGTGGACATGCCCAAATTTACGTAATGATTTGGCCTGCTTTAAATGATGGAGATAAACGATTATCCCTTGTCGATCAATCATGTTCTTCGCCTCTTTTCCTACCCCATACAATACCATAGGTAGGAAAAGAGTCGCAACCGAACATTGCTGACAGCGCTATCTTTTTCACCTATAATGAGGTTAGATTCGAACGAATGATAGAATAGGAGGATCCGGAAATGGGAAGGAAAACAAAGGTGGCTCTTACGGTAGGCGCAGCTGGTGTTGCCGCATGGGCCGCATCCAAAGTTGTCGCAAAGCCGAAACCGCGACCCGATAAAACCGCCTTGCAATTTAGCCAGCCAATTATTTTGGCGAAGCGCGGAGGAACAGAAGGAGCGCCCGAACACACAATGGCAGCTTTCAAAAAATCTGCCGAATTAGGGGTGCATGGGTTCGTAGTAGATATTCGATTGACAAAAGATGAAGAGATCATTATCTTCCACGATGAAACGGCGGATCGGACAACTGATTTCTCCGGAAAAATTTCGGATTACACATTGGATGAACTGCGAAAAGCGGATGCGGGTTACATGTATATGAATGAAGAAGGAGATTATCCATTTCGAGGAAAAGGGGAAAAGATTGTAACATTGCAAGAACTAGTCAATGCCTTCCCCCAGCTGTTAATCGCAGTAAACTTGAAAGATTCACCGGATACGTATGAAGGGAGTTTAATGCCTTCCAAATTGTGGCGGTTGATCGAAGAAACGAACACGCAAGATCGTGTCATCGTCATGAGCACATTCGATGAGCAGACGGATCGCTTTAATTTATACGCACAAAACAAAGTAGCGATCGGTGCCGGGAACGATGAAGTAAAAAAAGCATATGCCGCTTTTACAAGCAAGTTTGGACATTTGTACAATCCAAAGGCAGACGTTTTCAATGTGTCTGAAAAGATGGGGATATTCCCTCTTAATACGGAAGGATTCATTAACTTCCTCCATAACGTCAATATTCCAATTTATTATGAGGATGTCAATCAGGAAGACAAAATAGAAAAACTGTTAAAGGCCGGGGCAGCAGGTTTTATTTCCGAAACACCATCAGTAGCCTTAACGATTATTCAGCATCAAGCAGAAAATTGAATACCGCCCCGCATACATATTGTTGCGGGATGCATAGCCAAAAGAAAACCGATTGAAAGGAGATGCCTTCAATCGGTTTTTGTACGTTATAGAAGTATAACGCTTAAGCAGAACAAGAACAGCTGCCCCCGGATCCACAGCCGCCACCACAAGATGAATCTGCGAAGAAACCATTGCTATTCGGGACTTTTACGGATTCCGAAACGGAACGGGCAATAATGGCACTGATTTCCGTAAGTAAATCTTGCACATCATTTTCCGCTAACCGCAATGCGGCCACTTGTTCGATCATATCGATCTCCCTTTTTAGAAGTCGGATCGATTTCATAACTGTATTATAATCGGGATGATATCTCCCGAAGCGTTGTACTTCCTCATAGCGCTCTTTCATGTTATTAAATTCGGAGATTTTGTTTGCCAATTCTTTATCGGCATAGACAGCATGATTCGCCCTTCTATAATCGGCCACAATTTCCGAAGAAAGTAACATATCGGAGAGCGCTTCCGCTTCCTCAATGATGGATATCCATTCATCCGTCATCATCATAGGGCTTTCCCTCCATTCATTCTTATCATAACAAATAAATCGGAAGGTGCGCACCCATTCTGTATCATTCAATTGGTTGAATTTTATTTTTGTCAAGCAAAGCATCCATTGCAACTCTATAATCCGAGAAAGAAGTAATTCCGAATGCAGTTTGCTGCGTCTCCTCATGACCTTTCCCCGCTATTAGAATAACATCTCCTTCTCGAGCCTGAAAAATCGCCTTCCGAATCGCCTCTTTCCGGTCAGGTTCCATTTCAATTTGTACTCCACGGGCCGAATCAATGCCTAATTGTATTTCATCCATTATGTCAAGAGGATCTTCTGATCGTGGGTTATCGGAGGTAATAATGACCGATGAAGAATACTTTCCAGCTATTTGCCCCATTTTCGGCCTTTTCCCCCGATCTCGATCTCCTCCGCATCCAAATACAGTGATCAGCCCTCCTTTCCATTCTGTCCGCAATGCTTCAAGCACAGCTTCAAGAGCGTCTGGCGTATGAGCATAATCAATATAAACTGCGGTCCCTCCAATTTCCATTCTTTGAAGCCGTCCAGCCGGCAAAACGAGCGTTTGACAGAAAGGTAGTAATTCGGATAATGAATAGCCCATTAACCGCACAACACTAATAGCCGCCATCGCATTCATCTTATTATGCCGACCTAATACAGCCCCTGAAAACTGAATATCTGGAACCCACTCATTTGCCACCATAAACTCATTAAAGTAGTATATTTCCGCAGTTGCATCATTTACCATCGCTATACAATTGCTATCGTCCATATTGACGACTAATTGATCAGCCATGGTGGATAATTTTTTCTTCGCCATAAAATAAGCCAATTTCCCACCATGCTCTTCGTAATGATCGATTCCTAAATTTAAAAACACTCCAATATCGATGTCGCAATGCTCTAAACGTAATGTCGAAAGCCCCAATGAAGATGCTTCCATTACAATATGAGTTATTCCCTCATCTTCACATCTTTTCAATAAAGGATGGAGATACTCAGGCGGCAATGTCGTCATTTCTGGCACATCTATTTTCCACTTTACACCATTAACGAAAATACCTGTAGTGCCGAGAACTGCTACTCTCACTCCTAATGCTAATAATAATTGACCAATAAAATGCGTTACAGTTGTCTTGCCATTCGTGCCTGTCACTGCAATGACAGTCAACCGCTTTGAAGGATTGCCTGCCATTTTTGCACAAGCATAGGATAAAAACCTTCTACTATCAGGCACTAAGACGAATGGAACTTCCTCCCGCTGGCCTGCACAATACGCATATCGATCTGTAACAATCGCAGCAGCACCTCTTTCAAGCGCTTCTTGTATATGCAATAAACCATCATCTTTTTTCCCTTTTCTCGCAACAAATAAATATCCTTCCTTGACGTTCGAAGAGTGCTCCGTAATCCCTTTGATCGAAACCCCGATATTCCCATTCACCGTACAGGGCCAGTCTTTAACGATCTCTGCCAATAACAGATGCCCCATCTCCTTCCCGAACAATTTTCACAAAATGCGAATATATTGAGAGCGAACCATACTTTATCGTATGAAAAGGATGAAACGAACGTCACGAAGAAAGTTGGGAGTTATGATGATTGTTCAAAAATTTGGTGGCGTGGCCATGAAAGATAAACAAAGCAGAAAATTATGCATTGAACACATTAAAAACGGTTTGAAAGAACATCAAAATGTTATCGTTGTCGTTTCTGCAATTGGGAGGGGCAGTGATCCTTACTCCACTGACAGCCTGTTACAATTGACCGATGCTTTTTCTTCGTCAAAAGCAGCGAGCGATCTTGCTGCATCATGTGGAGAATTGATTGCAGCCGCTGTGATTTCCGCGGAGTTGGAGCAAGAGGGTGTACCGAATCGTGTTTTGCACGGTATCCAAGCAGGCATTTGGACAGCTGGGAATTTCGGAGACGGTACGATCGTCGATATCGATCCAGCAATGATTACCGATTCACTGTCCCAAACCGGATGCGTTGTCATTCCTGGCTTTCAAGGAATTAATGAAAATGGCCAAGTGATGACAATCGGTCGAGGAGGCAGCGATTTGACCGCTATTGCTCTTGGTGCCGCTTTGCGGGTTTCTCATGTTGAGTTTTTCAAAGATGTTCCTGGTGTCATGACGGGAGACCCCCGAACAAATGAGAATACAACTAAATTATCTGACATGGCTATCAATGAACTGCTGCCTCTACTTGAAACAGATCGACCGATCATTCAAAAAAGAGCAGCTTTGTATGCGATGCAAAAAGCGATTCCCCTTTATATAAGAGGAATCGCAACACTTGAAGAGGGTACTTGGATTTATCCAGCAGTAACAGATCGCAAAAGTAACAAGAATTCAATCCATTAATACGTATAGGTAAAGATGTTTTATCTTCAACTTTCTTGATTAAACTGATTTTGCTCTTCTTTATTGGCACGTATGAGCACTTGTGTATAAAACTTTCCGTATGCACCTGTTCCGATATGAGTAAAACTTTCTTCTAATAATACATCTCGGTGAGCCGGGGAATTTAGCCATCCATGTACTGCTTCAATTGCATCGACATACTCGGACGCTATATTTTCCCCCGCTTTCTTATGCTCAATTTTCGCCTCTTTCAATCGCTCAGACAAATTTCCTGCGGATGGTGATTCATGGGAAAAATAGTTTTCAAGAGCCATGTCTTTACTATGGTTTTGTGCAACTGATGTAAGCCAATAATCCGTTTGCAGCTTGCTGATTTCATGATGTTCGCGATACTCATTTGTCAGCTCAACAATTTGTCTTTCCATACTTCGATCTACTTCCATTTGCAATGTAGACGAAGGCTGCTGTATAGGAATCATTTCTCCTGTATACTCCATTGCATACGGCTGATGGACTACAAGTGTTTCAGCGTCTAAAAACCGTATGCCCTCAATGATCTGATCTTTGCCATCAACATATATTTGGGCATATAGATCTTCGTACTTAATTAATATCCGATTCATCATATCTTCACTATTCAAACTGAATGAATAACTATTTTCTCCGATTGGGACATTCACTTCCGATTCAATAATTGAAAAGCGGAAAATCTCCTCAACGTTTTGTCCTATTTTAAAGGGAGACATATCAGAATGTTCACTTGAGCTATATACTTGATTGATTATTCCGTCCTGAACTCCGATTAATAGATAACCATTACTTGAATATTGCCACCAATCGTATCCATAAGCGGAAGGCTCAATCCGATCAGGCTCTCCTAAATCTGCAATGACCGACTCAGATTTTTTCCCTACATATGTCGAGAGTCCTTTTTCAGGCCGCACAGGAGCTGTTGTTTGAAAATCGTCTTTAAGTTCTGAAGGAATTGCTGTCCCCTGTTTGACTGGAGATTCAAGCGGCTCATTTTCCTTCACCCTACTATCCATCAAATAAAACAAAAATAGAAGGATCACTACTAAGACAACGATTTTCCATAATACTTTCATAATGTCCTGACCACCTTCCCCTCTTAAATCTACATATCCACCTTACATAAAGTAAAGACAAAAAGTCATCTTTTATACTTACTTCGTCTATATATTCCATTTTTAAATAGCGAACCCTAAAGATCACGAAATTGTTGACACAATGTTGTCATTGCAACTATCCTCAATTTGTTCTATTATAAGGAAGTATAGCCACACGACTGGATGAAACATGAAGGAGGACGTTGTCTTATGTATATTGAGAATACAGGCATTGAAGAAGTAGTCGCTGACTTGTCTTTGCTAAAAGAAATCATGTCAAAACATGATCTCATACTTGCCGGACAATGGGATTACGAAAGAGTAACATTTGATAAGAAATACGTTATCAAGGATGGTACATACTACTTGCGTGTATTCGGATACACTCCGGATGGAGATGTAGGTGCACGAGATGCAATTATCCATCTTAAAAAACCTGTAATCGGCAAACATTATTATCCGCACGGCGTTGAGTATGGTGAAGATGAAAACTTCCCAGAAAGCCTTGTAAAAGATTGCGAAAAGACGCTTCAAGCTGTCATGGAAGATCTGAAACCATATCTTTCAAACCAATAAATACGATTGACCAATGGTAGGCAGCTAAATATTTCCTTACTGCCTATGATTCATGTAGAGGAGAAGGCCGGAGAGCGAAACGCTTTCCGGTTTTTCTATTCAATTCTTCCTAATTTGGTTATAATGAAATTAATGAAAATATTGGAGGAATTTATCTTGTCAAGATGGCTTACAAAACGGAATTTTTTAATCTTTATTAGCATCCTCATTATTCTATTCATTCTGATCTTCATATTGCCAGTTTCCATCCCTATCATTTTAGCTTTATTGACTGCAATGCTAATTGAACCTCTTGTTAAATTGACAGAAACGAAATTCAAATGGAAGCGCAAACTTTCCGTCATTGTGGTCTTCATTTTTGTGCTTGCCGTCGTGGCGGTTTCAATATACTATATAACGACATCACTGATCGGTAAACTAATCCAATTTACGAAAGATGCTCCAAACTATTTAAACAAGCTATCAGGCGTTTGGATTGATATACAAAGTAAAATGTTTCATTTCACATCAGGCATGCCGGAAGACGTTGAAAAAACGATAAAAAAAGAAATCGATGGCGTATTAAATTCCTTGAAAGAATCGTTAATTGATCTATTGGATTATAATAAAATACTATCGTTAGCTGCTGAAATTCCAAATTTTTTAGTTAGTTTAATCGTTTTTTTAATTGCACTATTTTTATTTATGTTAGAACTGCCAGAGCTCAAAAAAATGGTCTATAGACATTTGACGGAGAAAACAGCCGAAAGAGTACGCTTTATGACGACGAGATTGAACTCTGTCCTTTTCGGTTTCATGAAAGCACAATTGTTAGTCAGCTTCATTATTTTAGCTGTCTCTTTCGTTGGATTGCTGTTTATCGCACCGAAATACGCAGTCATCATGTCATTTGTCATATGGGTTATAGACGTTATACCAATTTTAGGGTCCATCATCATTTTAGCTCCATGGTCTCTTTACCAATTTATTAGCGGCGACATTGCTATGGGAACAAAATTAGCCATTTTAGCAGCAATTCTTTTAATTATTCGCCGAACAGTAGAACCGAAAGTAATGGGCAACCAAATTGGTCTGTCCCCTTTGCCTACACTTATCGGCATGTTTATCGGGTTAAAGCTATTTGGAGTATTAGGTTTTTTCATTGGCCCATTAATTGTAATCCTGTTCAATACAGCACGTGAAGCAGGCATTATTAAAATGGATTTTAAAATATGATTAAAGGGGCTGTCCAATAAGTCCCTAAAATAGAACAGGTGGCGAAAAACGAATCGTTTTTCGCCACCTGTTCTTGTATTTTTCTCATTCAATACTGAAAGTAGCTCGCGGATGCCGGCCACTTTCAGTAGATTGT